>NZ_ANOH01000285.1 GCF_000346505.1 Aporhodopirellula sallentina SM41 | reverse complement strand
TGCAGGCGAAACTCAACGAACAGGAAGATGCGATCAATCGCCATCGTGCCGAAATCCAGCGTCTCAATTCGTTCCGTCCCGAGTTTGAAAAACTCAAGGAAACGGTCGCTCAAAAGTCCAACGCGTTGGCAAAAGCCGAGTCCGAATTGCAGGCTCGTCGTGCTCAGGAAGCTCAACTGCAGAGCGAACTGGAGAAACGCGAAGAACGGATCACCGTTTACTCTGTCGAGCACGAACACGTTCGCCAACAGATCGCCGAACAAACCAAGGTGATCGCCAGCCTGCGTCGCGAACTCCAGGAAACCAACGCACAACTCGAAAACGCAAAGCAGTTTCAACCGCAAGCCGTCGCGATGCGTCAGAAAGCCGAATCGCTGCAAGTGGTCGAAAGCGACCTTCGCAAACAACTGCAAAGCGTCTCTGCGGAACTCGACGCGAGCCTCGATGCAAACGCGTCGATGCAAGAACGCATTCGCCACATCGAATCGCAACTGCACGAGAACGCAGTCGCAATGCGAGACCTGCGTCGCAAACGTGCAAACGTACCCGCCTTGGGAACGGCCGCGAACGAATCACAACGCAAAGCGGCCTAGTTGGCTCCACGTTTCGACTCCGGCCTCCTCCGTCGCGAGAGACCGCAGTCGCACGACAAAAGCCGTTGGCTTTGTCGATATCGTTTAGTCGTCAATGCCAACGCTATTCCGGGTAGTGGATCTTGTTAAAGATCCTGCTGCGTGAGGATCTTTAACAAGATCCACTACCACCTGCCTGAAAACCAAACTGCGTCGGAATACGAGAGCGTTTGGAAGAATGATGTAACCGATGTCGCCAGCCTTTCCGGGGCTGGATTCTGGTGATCTTGCTACCGGATCGGACGCGTCAGGGTTTAAGAAAAGCTCTAAACAACCGCATCTCAAGCATTATCACCGCTGTGGGGAATCTCACCGCTCTCGGCAACGTCAGTAGGTTCGCTCACCGGAGACGCGGGAATCGTTTCTGCCACTTTCAACTCGGTAGGATTGGTGGCCTCTGGCGTCGTTTCCTCTTGAGGTAATAACGTCATGCCGACGTTTTCGATCGAACCATCTTCGGTGAGCTCACGGATGTGAAACGCGAGTTGCTCGTTGCGGACGGTCGCACCCTCTTTCAGTTCATCGGTCGACAGTTGTTCTCGCATCCAGTTGCTCAGCGAAGCGTTGGGATTGCCCCCGAGCGTCAATCCGTAGCACTGTTCCAGATCGCGAATCATGATGGAACCACGCAGCGGAAACTCCATTTGCACCGGTAGCGACGCGGGTGAGCAATCGTCGCACGCAAAGACACGATCCACCATCGCCCGGATCTTTGGACGCAATACCACGATGATGTGATCGCCATGTTGAATGCGGGTGCGTCCTTGCGGCAGGATGGTTTGCTCATCACGAACGATCAACGCAATGACGACACCTTCGGGAAGGGCCAGATTGCGAATCAAGCTACCTTCCGCCCGACATCCCTTGTCCACGTAATACTCGACGATGTCCCCTTCGACGTTTCGCAGTGAGGAGATCTCAAGCGTGACCGGTGGCGGTCGACGGCTGACAATGTCTAGTTTCAGGTACTTCGCGACCGACGGCAACGTCCAACCTTGAACCAACGCCGACACCAACACGACGAAGAACACGGTGTCGAACATCACCGCCGCGCCGGGCAATCCGGCGAGCATGGGGAATGTTGCGAGAGTAATCGGAACCGCCCCTTTCAACCCGACCCAAGATAGGAACGTCAACTCTTGGCGAGAAAACCGAAACGGCGCGGCGCAGATGAAAACCGCGAGCGGCCTCGCGATGAAGATCAACACCAACGCAATCATCAGTGCGGGCATTGCGACCGCGATCAACCGGCTCGGAAACGACAAAATACCCAACGCGGTAAACATCAGGATTTGGCACATCCACGCCAATGCGTCATGGAACAACAAAATCCCGCGATGAAACACCGGGCGGCGATTTCCGATCACGATTCCCGCCAGGTACACCGCCAGGAATCCGCTGCCACCGAACGCGGCAGCGAACCCGAACGCAAACATGCCGAGTCCCGTCGCCATGACCGGATACAGCCCGGCCGCTTTCAACCGGATGTGTTGGAGCATCCATGATCCGGCCCATCCAACCCACAGGCCGACCAACGTTCCCACCACGATTTGGTTGAGAAACAGCGTCAGCAGCCCCACGCCGAACGGAACTTCGCCGGTAAGCACCTGGATCAGACCGATCGTCAGGAAAATCGCCATCGGATCGTTCGAGCCGCTCTCGACCTCGAGCGTGTTCGCCAGACGCGGGCGGATCTGAACACCACCGCCGCGCAGGACCGAGAACACCACTGACGCGTCGGTCGACCCAACAATGCTGCCCAGCAGCAAGCCTTGCCAAACAGTCAGCCCCAGGATCCAAGACGCCGCCAGGCCGGTCGTTACGGCGGTAATAAAAACGCCGAGCGTCGCCAGAACGCTGGCCGGTTTCCATGCTGAGCGAATCGATTGATAGGGTGTGCGGACGCCTCCGTCAAAAAGGATCAGGCATAGTGCAACGGTTCCGATGCCGTACGCGACGGAGTAGTCTTCAAACTCGATCCCGCCGATTCCCTCGGACCCCGCGAGCATGCCGACGACGAGGAAGATGAAAAGAACCGGCACTCCCATCCGTGATGAGAATTGGTTCGACGCGATCCCCAGTAAAAGCAGAATTCCCGTGATCAGAATCAGAGTTTCAATGCTCAACATCGCAGAATCATTTCAAACACAATTACCGATCACAGACCACGGATCTCAAAGCCTACACACCCGGGATGTCTTTGTTCAATGACGCGACATTTGGATACCCGCCGCAGTTTGGCGGTAACGCAAAACAAAAGTTTGCGTGAGAAAACCCTTTGCGTGAACCTCACGAGATAGCGACTCTCATGCTATCGAGAGTCGGTTCGCAAATCTCGGGTTGCAACGCAGTCGCATCGCCAAGGGGCATACGAACGCCATGGTACGGTAGCGAGCTGGCAAGAAATGACGCGAGGATCTGCGGTGATTAGCGGATGATTTCCGTTAACGCTCGACAGTGGCGTCCATGGCATCGTGTGTTTGCTACATCGAGTGACCGAACGCTTTCGCCAACGCCCAAACGCTCTGCTAGAGCATTTTGATATGTGACGTGTCCAAACCACGTAGCTGGAATCGAGAGGTTTCAGACGATCGACGATCGACGATCGACGACCGGCGACATCCGCTAAATCATTTTCGATGCGTCTCGCAGGCGATTACCAGCGGGTTTCCATCTGGCTGACGATTCGACCGGCGAGGTCTTCGATGGCTTGCTGCATCGCCATGTCCACGCTTTGCCCGGCCTCAGGAACAAATCGTTCATCCTGGCTAAAAAGGATCGTCAGGTCATCTGTCGGGACGATGGAATTGTTCAGCAGCAAACGTCCCGCTCGATCGGTCCATGACGCACGGACTTGGACCGCGGCATCAAGAGCGCGTGGATAGTCGGCGTCGGTTTCGGTGAGCACGCGTTTCGTTTCTCCGATCACTTCGCAGCGTAGCGTCGTGTCGGCGAAAGGATCCGCGGTGACTTTGTACGGTGTCCGCAATTCGATCTCACGGATCAACGCTTCGGTCAATTGGAGTCCGAGGTCGTGTCGAAACGATGCGTCACGCACAATGGGAACATGCACGGTTTGAATCCCGGACGGAAACAAAGCCGCGTTGCCGAATTGATAGGGTGCACACCCGTTTGTAACGACAAACAGGAGCACCGCAATGAATGCAACGCTCCCGGTTCGTAGTCTCACCCATTGGGGCAAATTCATTTCGATCACCGCAGCATTGTCTCGCGGTCTTCCCCGGAGGGCGACTCGAATTTGGTAACCAACGGCGGCGACCGGTCCGAGTCCGGGAAAACGGCCTTCAGCCAACTGAGTCGTTGTTTCGGAACCGGCGGCAGGCCCGATGTTTTCTCGAGACGAGCACGAGCTTTGTCCGCGATCGGCGTGCTCGGGTACTCATCGAGAATCTTTTGATAGTATTCCGATGCGGCGCGATTCTCGCCCTTCTTTTCGCGGTACTGAGCCCGTGCATACAGGTGTTCGGACCGGCGATAGGCGACTTCCGCGGACGCCCTCGCGATCATGTCGGCGGTCTCTTGGTCACGCATCTTGTCGGGAAAACGTTGGCGAGTTTGGTTGACGAGTTTTTCAGCTTCTTCGAGCATCAACCCGCTGTACTGAGGCCCGGCGTAAATCTCGAGTTTGGCGCGGATCCCCAAAAGGTGAGCCACGAAAAAGTGTTCGCTGTCGGGAAACGTCTCGCGAAGGTCCGTCAGGAATTCGTCGGCCATTTCATATTTGCCTTGGCGAATGTACTCCGCCGCCGCAGCCATGGTTGCGTCATCGGCCAAACGTCCCGTGGGGTCGTCGTAACGGATTTGGTCGAGCACGCGAACGGCGTGTCCGTCAACATCGAGACGTGGCCGGGTGGGATCGAAAAGGTTCAGCGACCACCAACTGTTTGGTTTCGCTTTCTCGGTGTCGATCCAGTACTGCGAGATTTCGAATAGCCGTGCCGCCACCCGGTCGTTGTGCCGGTTGCGTGGGTAGTCTTTCTGCAGCTTCGCGTAGACGTCGCTCGCCGCCATCAGTTTGTCGGCGAAGAACAGACTCTCAGCCTGCATGAACATGGCGTCTTGCGACAATGCCGATCCTGGTTCGGCGTCTGCGGCCCGGCCGAACAGTTTCGCCGCTTTCGCGAATTGGCTCTTTTCGTCACCCTCGGTTTCGCCATCGCGAGCGACGGTGCGGATATCGTGGGCGGCGTTTCGAAAGATCGTGTCGGCTTCTTGGTACAGCTCTCGTGCTCGAGCCGCGTCGGTTTGCTCACGACCGGTGAGGAAACGGGTCACGCTGTCGGCCGTCTTCTGTGTCGACTGCCACAGGGTTTCTTCCTCTTGCGCGGCGGCGTTGCCGATCGCAGTCAGCGAGATCAGGCCGGTTAGCAACACGGTCAAAGAGCGTCCGCAGCCAAAGCACGCGAAGCCGCGAGAGAGTGTCTCGTTAGGTGTTGGGCAGGTGTTCGGGTCAGGCATCGATGTTCCATCATCCTTGTCGAGTCGCCGGCACAAGGAGGAATTCCGGTGATGATCTACCGCCGGCGAATCGTTCCGGGTAGGAACGGTTGCATCCGGAGAGATCGACCCAGCAAACTCTGCATGTACCGACTGATTAAACCACGCAGTTCGGGATACGAAGTTTCACTCACCCATGGCAACAGCGAAGTCAACGGAAAATTGCTTTCCCGTTCGGTGTCTTCCTTGGGCGGGCCACCGGTATCCTCATCGGCAGCCTCGGTCGGTTTCTGTAGCAATCCGTCGAGTGATTGGAGAGTCGCGTGGGTGATCAAGACCAACGAAGATTGGCGTGCCCGGCAGGCCTCGCATACGACCCCGCCGCCGTCGAGCGAAAACGCGATTTTGCGACCGCGGGGCAGTTTCGTTTTCGCCGCCGCGTTCTGCTCGCCGCTTTGGGGAAGCAAATCGAGTTTCACGCCACATGCGGAACAGGCCCTCGTCGCCGGCGCGTGACCGAGCAAACGGAGGCACTGGCAATCGTAGGCCAACAGAATTTCAGCAACCGGGCCTTCGCCATCGATCTGGCCCAGCGTCGCAAGGGTCAGGTCGAACAACTCCTCGTGACGTTCCGAATCGTCGAGCCACCAACGCAGCGTTTCGGCCACGTAATAGCCCGCGTAGGTTCGCGACAAGGATCGATCACCGCCACGAAACCGCCGACGCAGTTTCGATTCGGTCAACAAATCGAGCGTGTCGCCCGCCTTGGCGATCAACGTCACGCGGCAAACCGACAGCAAATCCAGCGAGCCTTCGAACGGCCCCTTGAGGCGTCGAGCACCTTTGGCCAATGCTGAAATTCGCCCCAAGTCCCGAGTCAACAGAGTGACCACCAGGCTCGTTTCGCTGAATTCCACCAGACGCAGGACAATCGCGGTGGTGGAATGGTGATTGGAATTCGTGTTGGTGTTTTTCAAAGATCGTCGTCTTCGTCCGCATCGCTTCCTTCGCCCAGGCTGCCGAGCGACGCGAGCAATTCGCTCATCTCCGCCGCCGCGTGCGAGTTTCCTTGCCGGCGAGCCTCTTCGATTCCGTCTCGCAGCATGCCCCGGGCTTCATCGACTCGGCCCAACTCGACGAGTTGCTGTCCCGCCATGAAGAACGCCGGCACATACGGCTCTTTGTCACGCGTCAACTCGCCGAGTTTTTCCAAACTCTGCTCAGAATTCCCCTCGCTACGGAACTCCATCGCCAGGGAATACCGCAGAAACGTATCGGTGGGATCGTCCACTAGCATCGCTTCAATTTTTTCGCGTCGTGACATTGTGTTTTGGCAAAGTGGGTATTTAGGCAAAAACGAATCGTGATCGGGCAGAAAAGAGCGGCCTCAACGGGTATTGAGGACCGCCGCAGCGGGAAACGCAGACCAGATTCGAACGGCAATTTCAGACGTTATCGGCGACTTTCACTGCCCTCACAACCGGGAATCTCGTTCAATTCCGCAAGGTCAGAAAGATTGATTCAAAAAGCACGACTGTTCGAACCGATATCACGATGGAACTACCCTTTCGTGCCTCGAGGCGAGAATCTAATGAACCGCAACGCCCTTTTTTCCTTCTTGAGCCCGCCAAGGCGAACTCGCGGTATGGCCGCACTCCTCGCCGCCGCGGTCGTGTCCAGCTCTGTCGGTTTGGGACCCGCGAATGTCGCGACCGCCCAAACGTTCGAAGAATCACCACAAATCAAACAGGTGGTCGGCAAAGAACTCAGCTCGAAGCGCCGATACGGTAGCTCCAATTACTCGAACGCCGGCGGCCTGCTCGGCAGCCTGTTCGGTGGATCATCGAACAGCAGCAGTTCGAAAAGTAGCGAGCCGTACCGCCGTGCGACGCCTACACCGACCGAACGCGACGTGGACTGGAGTGGTATCCCCTATCACACCCCGAACGGCGAGCACACCGCATCGAAATCGGCGGCGCCGATCCGCGACCCCGGTACCGCCAGCCGTCAACTCGCGCAGCCTTCGCGTAGTTCGTCCACCAGTGGCACCCGCTCGGCAATTCCGACACCACCGCCTATCGCCCAAACCACACCTCGTCGGTTGAGCACCCCTTCGCCGGAGCCAGCCGCAACGAGCAGCCGTCGCCCGGCTCCGTTGTCGGTCTCCAGCAGCAGCCGGCGTCCGGTCAGTCTCGATTCGACCGCGTCGCAGCCGACTCGCATCGAGTCCAAAGAACCTGCGTTGGTCAAGAAGAGCACGCCGCGCGTGATCAAGAATTCCGACACCACCGATTCGGTCGAGTTGGTTCCACGCGTCAGCCGCAAAGTGGTCAAGAGCACCGCGCCTGCCAAAACCACGCCTGCGAAGACCGAACCGCCGAAGGCAGTTGCGGAGCCTACCAAGGTAGCCGCCGTGCCAACTAAGAAAGCGGTCGTCAAGAGCGAGCAACCTTCGTCACGCCGCGTTGCTACCGAAGTGACGTCCAAACCAGAACCGGCCAAGACCGAAACGCCTCGTATCGCGGCCGCACCGGTCCGGAAGCCGGCGCCGAAACCAGCTCCTGCACCGGAGAAACCAGCACCGGCACCAGCACCGCGTCAAGTAGCGACCGCACCTGCACCAGCACCCGCTCCTGCGAAGCCTGAAACGAACGTGTCCTCGATCACGCTCGGCGCCGCACGCCAAGCAGAGATCGCGTCGACGAACACACCGTCAACGACTCGTCCGGCACCTGCTCCGCAGCCGACTGCTGTCAACAACCAAGCCGTGTCGAGCCGCCAACAGGCACCTGCCGACGCCGGAACCGTTGCCGCCAATTCGGCCGGCTCCAAACCAGCCAACCAGTTCAACCGGATGACCACGTTCGGAAACAATCAGGACGGCGGACGTTCGGCTGGCTCGCTGGCCGGAGTCGGGAACTCCGACGTTGCCCTGCACCCGATCAGCGATCGATTGCCGATCGAAAACCAGCATGCGACGCCTGATCCGATGAAGGCACAGCACGATTCGCAGTTCACGTCGCACGAAGACGCGTTTGCTCCACGCAGCCGAACCGCGGCTGGTCCAACGGCACCGAATTATCACACCGCCGGTTACGGACAGGGCACTGGCTACGGACAAACGCCTGTTTACGGACAATCCACTGGCTACGGGCAACAAGCCCCGTCGTCGCCCGCCGCCACTCAGCATCCCAACGCGATGCGTGACCAGCACGGCACCGCAGCGGCTGCGATTGCGACTCCGAAAACACCAGCGATCAACGTTGCTGCTAATTCGAACATGACCGCGACGGAACTCCCGGTCATCCGTATCCTCACCGCCGGCCCACGCCGCGTGATGATTCGCCAAACGCACCCGTACGAGATCCGCGTTGAAAACCGTGGATCGGTCGATGCCGAAGGCCTCGTCGTTCGTGCTCACATTCCTGACTGGGGCGACGTCGTTGGACATCAGGTCACTCGCGGCGACGTGCAGTCGGCAACCGAAGAACAAGTCCGCAATCTGAACTGGCGGATCGAGAAACTCGGTGCCGGTGAGAGCGAAACCATGTACGTTCGCTTGAAGGCCGCACGTCCTGGGACTCACGACCTCGACGTGGACTGGACCCTGGCACCTCAGAAGAAGATCGTTCAGGTTATCGTTCAAGAACCGCAACTCGCGTTGACCATCGATGGACCGGATGAAGTCATCTACGGCCAGTCGAAGACTTACCAAATCCGCGTTCTCAACCCGGGTGATGGCATTGCACCGGAAGTCGTCTTTACCCTGAGCCCTGAATCGAGTTCGCCACAGAGCCAACGCATCGGTGATATCCCTGCCGGCAAAGAAGCTCAGTTCGAAGTGGAACTGACCGCACAGGACCTCGGCGAATTGAAGATTCACGGACTCGCCGTTGGCGACCTCGACCTGCGTGCCGAAGCCGGTAAGAACGTTCGCGTTCTGGCCGCTGACCTGGAAGCGATCTTGAGCGGCCCCGAGGTGAAATACCAAGGCTCCAACGCAACGTACCAACTCGAGTTGACCAACCACGGCACAACCGCGAGCGAAGACGTCATCGCCAACTTGCAACTCCCAATGGGCGTTGTTTACCAAGGCGGCATGGAAGGTGCCACGATGATCGACAACCAACTGCGTTGGAAGATCGCGTCGCTGACTCCAGGTGCCGTCCGCAAGTATCAGTTCCAGTGCCGCATGGAATCGACCGGAACGCACCAATTCGCGTTCGACTGCAAAGGCAGCGCCGCCGGACAGACTAACGTCAGCTTGGACACCAACGTCGAGGCGATTGCTGACCTTGTCTTGTCGGTCGTCGACCCGTCGGCTCCGGCACCGATTGGTGAAGACGTTTCGTACCAAATTGTGATCCGCAACCGCGGCAGCAAACCGGCCCACAACGTCCAAGCAGTCGCACAGTTCAGCCACGGCATCGAGCCGAAGCAAATCAGTGGACACGTCGGCAAAGTCATCACCGGTCAGGTGTTGATCGATCCGATCCCTCGCATCGATGCCGGTGAAGAGGTCAAGATGACCATTGTTGCTCAAGCCGAGACCGGCGGGCACCATCGCTTCCGCACGGAAGTCCGCAGTGGCGACACCGTCTTGGTCGCCGAAGAAGCGACGCATTACCTGGCACCGAAGAACGACCGGATCACCCGTCGCAGCGGCCCAGGTGGCAACGAATTCTCGCTGCCGCTTCGCTAGGCCAGACCGCCGTTGCACCATCGACCAAGGCGAGACGTTGTGACCGCCTTGGCCGATGAGTGAAGTCAAAACGAGATCGCATCAAGCGACTTGTTCCGCACACCGAAGATTCGGGTGACGGAACAAGTCGCTTTTTTCGTGTGGCGGTTTTCTGGTAGATTAGACGCCCCTCTGTTCACCCCGGCATTCGCTCGCCATCGTGGCAACACGAACCGCGATCGTGCCGGCCCGCCTCTTGGAATGACCTCTCGTACCTACCGAAACCATGAATACAGCTTTGATGCGTCCCCCTTTGTACACCCGGCTCGTGACCTCCTGTCTGCCCCTGTTTTTGGCGTTCTGCGTCGCCGCGATTTTCGGCACCCCTGCGGCGTCGGCAGCCGATTCTCACACAGCGGCTCCATTGAAAGTTCTTCTGATCGACGGTCAGAACAACCACAAATGGAAAGAGACCACCCCCATGATTGTCGAAACGCTCGAGTCAGGTGGGTTCGCGGACGTGACGATCGCAACGACACCGGGGAAACGTGGCGACATGTCGACTTTCTCGCCGAACTTTGCCGACTACGACGTGGTCGTCTCAAACTACAACGGCGAACTGTGGAGCAAAGAAACACAGCAGGCGTTCGAGACTTACATGAAGGACGGAGGTGGGTTCGTCAGTGTTCACGCTGCCGACAATTCGTTCCCGGCTTGGGAAGCATACAACCGCATGATCGGCATCGGCGGATGGGGAGGCCGTAACGAGAAGGACGGCCCCTATGTCCGTTGGAAAGAAGACCTCCAACGATTCACTCGCGACACGTCCAAAGGATCCGGCGGCACCCATGGTCGTCGCGTTCCTTTCGAAATCGTTGTTCGCAATCCAGACCACCCGATCACAAGGGGACTGCCTCGGTCGTTCATGCAAGTTGCCGATGAGCTGTACGGTCGTCTTCGCGGCCCTGCCGAAAACATGGACGTCCTCGCGACCGCCTACAGCGACCCGTCCACCCGCGGTACCGGTGAACATGAGCCGATCTTGATGACGATTCAATTCGGCAAAGGGCGTGTCTTCCACAGCACTCTCGGGCACGACGTCAATGCTATGAAAGGCCTGGCCTTCCAAACGACTCTGCGTCGCGGAACCGCGTGGGCCGCTACCGGTACGGTTGACCTGCCTGCGATCGACAACAAAGTGTTGACGTCCACCGAAGCCGCCGCGGGGGAACCGGCCAACGCAGCAGACGTGGAACAACAGCCATCTGACACGGACAAAGCGGCCGCCCTGAACCAGCCGCCGAACATTGACGGCGACGGCTGGCAATCGATCTTCAACGGGGAATCCCTTGAGGGCTGGACTCAAAAGAATGGCACCGCCTCCTACCGAGTCGAAGACGGAATCATCATCGGCAAGACCGCAGTCGGCAGCCCCAACTCGTTTTTGTGCTCCGACGAAAGCTACGAAAACTTCGAGTTGACGTTTGAAGTCAACGTCGACGAAGGGCTCAACAGTGGTGTGCAGATCCGTTCAAAAACTCGTGACGAAGGTGGACGCGTCTATGGTCCCCAGGTCGAGATCGAATCCGCTCCGGGCGAGTCGGGCTATATCTATGGCGAAGCGACCGGTCGTGGTTGGATCACGAAAGAACAACCGATCAAAGATGCCTATCAGAACGGAAAGTTCAATCGGTATCGCGTCAGGGCGATCGGAGATCGAATCCAAACGTGGGTTAACGACACGAAGGTCGCTGACATTGTCGACCCCGAATCCTCAGGCAGCGGGTTCATCGGCCTGCAAGTTCACGGCATTGGAAAGAACAAGGGGCCGTACGAAGTCCGGTGGCGCGACATCCGCGTCCGTCCGATCCAGTAGATCAGGATTGCAGCTCTCGGACGAAGTCAATCTTGGGTGATCCTTTTCCGCGGCGATCGCATCGGAAGTACTCGCTGACATAGCGAACGATCTTCCGATGTTCGGGTACCTTGAACCGATCGCCTTTTTGCAACACCGGGCGGTCTTCTTGCATCTCGCCGAACTGCTCGGTCCCTGCGGCTTGGCAGGGATACCAGTGCCCTGACTCGTTCCCGCCACCGTCGCGTTCGAGGTAGAACTCCGGATAGCAATGCCCTGGGATCCAAACCATTCTCGCCGGAATTTTTGCGTTGCGACAAAGGGCCACGAATAAACTAGTCATGTCTTCGCAGTCACCTTTGCCGTCTTTCAATGCGTCAGAGGCGTTGCGAATCGGCCCTTCGGTATAGGTCACCTTCTCTCGCACCCGGTCGTAGATTCGGCGAACGGTTTGCCACGCGGATTCCCCTTCTTCCCTCTCGGACTCGAGTTGCCGAGAGAGGCTTCTTATTTCTCGGTTGGTGTTATCGATCATCGGGCTGCTGCCCATGTAGGATCGCATGTCGCGTGGCACGCGAGTGGGAATCACGAGTGAATCAGTTTCGGTAGGCGCGATGATGTTTCGTTTTTCAATGCGGTAGTTCAGCAGCACGTTCGCCGAACTGTTCGCGGTCATTCGTGCGATCCCAATGACCACCTGCCGGGCACCGCCGGGCAGGTCACGGACTTGCATTTGAGTGATTTGCCCCGACACATCTCGCGTGCCGAGGGTAACGCTCTGTTCTGGCCATTCCATCGGCACCGGAAACGTCACCAATCCACTCGTGAACGTCACCGGGGTTTGGAGCTTCATGCCGAACTGCCAGTCGAACTCCTTCGCGGAAGTGTAGGTGGGAGCAGAAGCCGGGGTGTCGTTCGCCGAGTCGTACTCGCTGGCTCCCGACGTTGGTTCGTCCGCGCGCAGCATCGACACGGCGAGAGAACTACCTGACAAAGCGAGCCAGTGACGGCGAGACAGCGGTGTCGAGACCATGGAATATGCTCCTAGCAAAACTCATCGCCCTACGATCGACGATGACAAAGTCGTGAACCAATCATTTCGAGCTTAATTGCAAACAGGGGCCGCTTCCAAGAATCTTCCTCGAGGCGACTCGCCGATTCTGATTCCCTGCCGTTTATGCGGGTCGTTCCGGTTCGCAGCGGACGTTATTCGCCGATCGATTGCAACCAACAAGGATCGGTAAGAACCCGGCAAGGTGCACGCAAGAACACTTTCGGTGCCGAGGGGGCTGTCCGTGCCGGTCTCGATGCGTCTGATGCAGGGTTGGCATTCTTTCGTCTGCGATGACCTGAAAAGGGTTTTCGCTCGTGGTATCTTGGCGGTTCTTTGGGGGCCTCGAGACCACATCGCACGATGACTGTTCTGGCCGCCAACCTCCCACCTTCCGTGACACTGGTCATGCCTCGTTGTTCTCGCTCGATGAATCCTCGGGCTGCGGACAGGGCGTGAGTGTCGCCCGCCCTTTCACCCCCCCCTCGCCCCGCCCATGTTCTTGCCTAAACACCTGTGTTTGTGTCGTTTGCCCGCCCTGGCAATCGTGTTCGTGACCCTTTTTTCCGCCGCGGTTTATGCCGACAAGCCGAACGTAGTGGTCATCATCACCGATGATCAAGGTTGGGCGGACATCGGTTACAACAACCCGCAAAAGGCTTGCACGCCGAATCTTGATCGGCTCGCCACTGAGGGGGCGCGGCTCGCGAATCACTATGTGATGCCGCAATGTACTCCCACGCGTGTGGCGTGCTTTACCGGTCGCTACCCAGGACGCTTTGGGCAGACGCCGTTGGAGGCGACCAACGAGCGTTGCTTCCCGGTCGGAACGCCAACCCTGGCGAACATGATGAAATCGGTTGGTTACCAAACGTATCTCATCGGTAAATGGCACATGGGTTCGAATCCGGAGGACGGCCCCAATCATCACGGGTTCGACTACAGCTATGGGTCGCTCACCGGGGCCGTTGGTATGTACGACCACCGCTATCGCAAGGGCGGGTTCTACAACACCTGGCATCGCAATCTCGAGCTGATTCCTGGTGCGGAAAACGGCAAACACGCGACGGACTTGATCGCCGAAGACGCGGTGCGCGTGATCCAGGAGGACCACGATCGACCGTTCTTCATGATGTTGACGTTCCATGCCCCGCACACGCCACTGGATGAGCGGGGGACGTTCGTCGACCGTCCGACGCAGCGAGATCCGGCCAATCCGAAGCGTTGGTTGAACGAAGACGAAATCAAATGGTTCAATGATCCCGACGGCAAGATTCAATCCGAAACGGATCCTGAGAAACGCCTGCTCCTCGCGGCTGTCCACCACGTTGATCACGCAATCGGTGAGGTCGTGGCTGCGTTGGACCGAGCGGGCCAGCGGGAGAACACGCTCATTCTGTTTTCTTCAGACAATGGCCCCCAAGGATCGTGGAATGGCAACGCGTACCCGAGCGACCTGAAACTGACGGACTTCAATCAGCCGCTGCCCATGCGTGGCAAAAAGGTCGACGTATGGGAAGGCGGGATCCATGTTCCCGGGATCGCGAATTGGCCCGGTCGTATCGAGCCGAAAACGGTGTCCGATCAGGTTCACATCGTTGATTGGCTCCCAACGTTGGCGGGAGTGACCGGAGCGGAACCGCCTGCGAGCCTGGACGGTATCGATCTCGCGCCGGTGCTCTTTGACGATGAGCAGCTTCCTCAACGCGAGTTCTACTGGATCTGGAAGCCGTCGGTGAATCGCCGGGCACTGCGATACGGTGACTGGAAGATCGTCCGCTACGGAAAGGGTGAGCCAAAGCGGCCTGCCGATTGGAATCTTTACAATCTCAGCGAAGATCCGAAAGAAGAAAATAATATTGCGCAGCAGCACCCAGAGGTTCTCAGCCAATTGCACGATCGCTACATCCAACACAGGGCGAAAGACAAAGATGCTCCGGGAACAAAGACCGGAAAGAAACGCACGCTCTCCGTCATCGACAACGCGTTCGGCAGCGTAACTTCTCCCGAAGACCAGGCCCTGCTGCTGAAGCGATTGGGGTACGACGGTATCTGCACTCGTCCCGCCAATGCGAGCCAAGAATTCTTTGCGGCGTTTGAGAAACATGACGTCAACGTTGCCGCGACGTACGTCGTTTTGCCCGCCACGAGCAAGGAGGTTCCCTCGCAGGTGGTTGAGCATCTCAGCATGCTTCGGGGAAAAGGAACACTCGTTTGGTTGGGGCTCTCGGGCGCGAACGCGAGTGACGAGGATGCTGTCAACGTCATCCGCATGGTGTGTGATCAGGCCAAGGCAAACAACCTGGATGTTGTCCTGTATCCCCATGTCGGGTTTCGAACGGACACGATCGAGCGAACCGAACACCTGCGTAAACTTGCCGACCGATCCAACCTGGGAATCAGCTTCAACCTTTGTCACTTTCTGCGGCAAAACGAGAACGCTCAACTCGAAGCAACCTTGCGATCGATTGCTCCGCATTTGAAGCTAGTTCAGATTAGCGGCGCGAATCGCGTTCCACCTGGCACACGCGATTGGGGTGAGCTGATCAAACCGTTGGGCGAGGGAAATTTTGACGTCGGCCGCGTCATTCGAGTACTCGACGAGATTGGGTATCAAGGCCAAGTGAGTCTGCAGTGCTACCAAATCAAACAACCCGCAAAGCAGCACCTGCAAACGTCGATGAACACGTGGCGGCGCTACCACAGCAAGCGCCCCCAGCCCTAACGCCGGGCTCACAAGTCCTCAACGACCATTCAGCGCACGCAACCGTGGGCGGTTGCCGCTAGAAATTCGAGTCGCCCCCGTAGCGAAAGTCGCCAAGACTTTCGGCGTTTCACAGGACCCGCCGAAACTCTTGGCGGTTTGTCGATTTAATCGAGAGTCAACCTGTTTTCGTTTAACCGCAATACCGTTCAATGAAGCACCGGGTTATGGCGTTTTCGTTTGACCGGTAGCCGTAGGCGACGCTTGACGGAACACAACCTACCCTTCGGGCACGGGTTAAACGAAAATTGAACGGTATTGCGTTTAACCGGTAGCCGTAGGCGACGTGCAGTGGCAAGTAGGTCGCCTTTGGCTGCCCGTTAAACGAATAAATCAACAGCCCGTTGGCGAGTTTCGCTACCGTGGTGGATTCTGCATTTTGACGAGTCCAATCCCGGTGCTGGATTCACCCGAATTCAGGCCACTGCATCGTTAAAAACGCCCCAGGAACGCGTGTTCGTTCCCTGATTATTGCGGCCAAAATAAACACGCCGCCACAAAAAAGCCCGCCTATCGAAATTCACGATAGGCGGGCGTGGAGCTTCTCTTCGCAGTGAAGACGATCGGCTAGGCGACCGGCTTTTTCATGAACTTGGTTTCGGCAGCGATGTCGCTGTCGTCTGGCGTCGCGTCACTGTCGACGTCGAACCATTCTTCTTCGAACTTCATGAAGCCGCTTTCTCCGCGGTTGGCTCGTTTGAGAGCAACGTTGGTTCCCAGAGCGATCACCGCATCTCCCATCGCGACGGCAGGGTAGCACCGTGGGCGATTTTCGGGATCTGGGTTGCGGATGCAGTACGCCCAGTGCTCGATCTCTTCCTGGTAACCGCGACTGACCGGTCCGGACGATGCTGCTTGAGCGACCGGTGCGGCGTAGTCGCCTGATGCGGAGGTGTCCAATGCGTATCCGCCGGCTTTCTTGGCAACGCCTGCTTTGCTCTTCGTGTCGCTGCCGCGGTAGAGATAAACGTCGGTTTCCTTGTCCATGACGAGAGTTCCCTTCGACCCCATCACGACTTCGCCCCAACCGCCAAAGCCGTTTCCGTTGATCGACGAGTAAGTCACGACGACCTTCTTGTTCGGATCGGTTTCGTAGCCAGCGACCGGTTCGATTTGTTCGTAACCGCCTTTGACCTTCTTCGACTTCGGATAGTTTTCGACGCGGTCGTAATAGCCGACATCGAACGAAGGAGCGTACTCAGGCCCAGGGAATTCGAACATGCAGTAAACGTGATCGCCGACTTCGCGGTCGAGCGGCATGATGTGGCGGCCTCCGACAGCGTGCACCGTCAGTGGGTGTACCTTTTTGCCGTCGTCACGCAGCGAGCTGAGGAAGATGCTCACGGCGTCGAGTTGGTGCGAACCGAGTTCGGCCATCAAACCGGCGCCGGTTCGTTGGAACAATCGCCATCGGTGCAATTCCTCGGCGGCGGTGAAGAGTTTGTCGCCGACGGAGAAATCGGTGTAGCCGAACTTTTTCGGGTCGACGTTCTTGTCCGCATCCCAGGCTTCCCAGAGTGCGATCTCGTTCTTCAAGCGAACCTGTTCGTCGGGATCCCGCGTTTCCTTCAACGCTCGCTTGCGATATTCGATGTCTTTGGCGATGCGATCGAAGCGTTCCGATCCGATCATCTCGCCACCCGGGATCGGCATCGACCAACTGTCGCCGCCGGGCAGGTTTCCGCGGTGCCACTGGGCACGGATGTGGTGCAATTGACCGAGCAGTCCCCAACGGATCAGGTTAACCGCGTTTTCGTACTTCACGTTGTAGTGACGTTGGTGGCCGGTCGCCAAATGGATCGGGTTTCCGTCCTTGTCTTTCAACTCGCCAGCCATGCGGGCCATGACTTTGCACTGGGCCACGTTGTGAGCCATCAGTTTTTCGGTCAGGACGTGCAGGCCACGTTCCATCGCGAGTGCGGCGACCGGTGCGTGCAACCACAGCGGGAGTGCGATGATCACCGCTTCGATGTCCGGATGATCCAGGCATTCCATGATGCCGCCGTTGCTGCCGTCGTAGACTTTGACGTTCCGGCGAGCTTCGGCCTCGTCTTTGTAACCCGCGACGCTGATCAAACCGGGCCGACGTTTCAGCGCCGATGAGCTCGACCAATCGCCATGGAAAGCACGGTGTTGGCTGAATGGGCGGATGTCGCAGATCGCTTTGACGTCCACGTATTCGGGATTGCAGCCACCGATCAGAACATTGCCTTCGTCTCCGGTTCCGATCACTGCCACGCGGACCGGGTCGTTGACCTTGCCGTAGCCAAAGTATGCCGCACCGACACCCGCTCCACCCGCCGCGCCGGCGGCGACCACGCCACGCAAGAAATCACGCCGGTTGACATCGTAGTAGCTGCCGACGGCGTTGTAGTAGTTTGATTCGCCAACGTCACGTTGGTCTTTTGAGAGTTTATCAACCATCGCAGAGGAAATTCCGTCGGGGGAAGGTGCTTAGAGGTGAGTGAGTAGGTGGGAACCGGTCGAATCAGGTGAAACTCCTCCGAATCAACCGGCGATCTGTTCGAGCCGTTAACCGGCCGCTTCGTCAGGCCCGCAAACTTTTCGAATGATCAGGTGCAGGAAGAAGTCTAGTCCGGCGAAACGTCCCGCCCCGGTCGCAGCCAGAACGAAGCACGCCAAACCTTCGATCAGTTGATAGTTCGACGAACCCGGTCCCGTCGTCGGAGGGAACTGGCTCAAAAATACCGAGAGCAGGAAAACGCCCAACGCGAGCGATGCGACCGAGGTGAACAAGCCAAGGATCAGGCACCATCCCAAGGCGATGTCGAAGTAGGGAATGATGACGTCGATCAGGCTCGTGTCCATCATGGCATTTCGCGGGCGCACCAGTTTGTACGCGGGATGCCGGGCGATCTGTTCGTCGGTGGCGAGTTGGTTTTGAGAGGTCTCGTAGTTTTCCCAAATCATGTCGATCTGGTTGAGCGTCGGGGCGATCAACTGGGTCAACTCTCGCCGAACGGTTTCGCGTTGTCCACCGAGCGAACTGACACCGTCGCGGACGGGGTCCAAATCGAGCGATTCGATCCGCTCCAGGCCCAACTGGAACTCCTCGATCTCGTTCGCGTTGAGTTCCGTTATGTATTTGAATTGTTCAACGGCCTCGATGTAGTTTCGCTGCGCGTTGGCTTTTTGCTCCTCGTCGAAACCATAATGGTTAGCGATTGCGTCGCGGTACGTGGCCCAAATGATCTGCGACTGTTTCAGATCCAGTCGCATCGCGCCGTCGTGGTCCCACACCATTTTGCGAAACTGCCCGGCAAACGGGCCGGTCGCGTTGGCGAAAAAGGGCTTCGCGGTCCAGTTGCCGGCGTGGTATTTCTCGGTGCCTTCGCTGAGAAAGTGGTAGCCGATCGTGATCCGCAGGATCACCAACATGACGATCGCAATGTGACCCAACAGGCGGGGTGAAAGGCCGTAGCCGACAGCCAATCGAAGCGGGAGAAGCAGGATTTTAGCCACTAAAAAGGGCTCCAGAAGTGGTTAAGGCGGGATCAATTGCTGCTGCAACGACGCGGAATAGTATGCCAGCAGACATTCCGCTCGCCAACCGTTGTCGGTGCAAAAAGTGTCCTGGTGCGACAATGTATTGGTCGGAAGCATAGTCCGCCGGGCATCCTCCCGCATCCGATTCGCATCCGTCCGCATCGGATTCCATGTCAGCCTGAGAGGCGCCTTCCCCGCAAATACGCGATTAGCCCCCTCATCTTGACAGCCTCAAGACAGTATCGTGTGCCTATGTTGCCTGACCCCACCCCCAATTGCCCAAGGTGATTCCGATGAATTGTGCTTTGACGCGACCACGAACATTGATCATGGCTGTGCTCACCCTGCTCGCCGCACCGTTGTGGGCATCCGGTGACGAAACCGCCACGACGACGGAGAAGATTGACGTCTTCGGCGCAGGCACGCTGGTTGTCCCGGCCGAATTCAAACGGGCACCCAAGGCAAACAATATTATCGAACACGAATTTCAGGCCTCCGCCGGCGAAGGCGAAGATGCCCAAACCGCCCGCGTCACGATGATGCCCGCCAGCGGTGGTGTGAAGGCGAACATCGATCGATGGATCGGCCAATTCAGCGGCCCGGATCGAAAAACCGTCGGGCCCAAGGAAACACAGAGCGGCGGATGGGCGGTGCACACCGTGCAGGTATCCGGGCAGTATGCGACGCGGATGGGTGGCGGACCGTTCGCCGGTGGTCGCATGGTGCGTCACGAAGGCTACGCGATGATGGGGGCGATCCTGGTCGAACCCGAAGGCGATTCGCCACGCCGTCGTCAGTATTTCGTCAAAATGATTGGCCCCGAGGCGGTTATCAAAGCCAATAGCGAATCGTTCAAAAAAATGGTCACTTCCGTCGGTCAGTAACGTAAACACGCGTGAATACTCAAAACTTCCTTGAACACCACGGCATCGTTCGGAATCCTTTCGCAGAAGAGGACGCACAAACGGACCCGGTGTTCAAACAGCACTGCATTCGTAACGCCTACCACCCCGCATGGGACAAGGTTTACGGCGATCCCACCGAACCGGCGACCGCGATCATTTTCGGTCCCAAGGGGTCCGGGAAAACGGCGATGCGTCTGCAAGTCGACCGGCATCTGATCCAGTTCAACGAACAGAATCCGGACCGGCGCGTCTACATCCTGCGGTATGACGACTTCAATCCGTTCCTGGATCACTTCTGCGAACGGCTCGGCAAACGTGCTGCGAGGAAGCCCGAGAAAGCTCTCGACGCGTGGCGTCTGTGGGACCACATGGACTCGATCATGTGCATCGGTGTGACCGAGTTGGTCGACCAAGTGCTGGCCGATGACGTTGACTTCCGCCCGAAATCAGACGACGGGAATCAAATCGATCCCCAACGGATATCCAAACTCGATCGCAACGACGCCCGTGACTTGCTGCTGCTGGCGGCTTGTTACGATCAATCCACGTCGTCAACGTTTACCGGGCGATTTGCCCAGCTCCGATCCAAATTGGGTTACCACAACTGGACCGCCTCGCTGGATTTCTACTTTGCGATCCTCTGGTCGGTCCTGGTCACGTGCGTGATCGGTTGGCTGTTTTTAAACTCAGCCGACGAGGACGGCGTTCGCACCTGGAATCTGCTGTGGCTGATTCCGATTCTCGTCTTTTTTGGCAAACTGCCCTATCTGATTCGGTGGGTGAAAAACCACTTCGCCGCCGCCGGAATCCACCGTCACATGCGGGTCGGCAAGCGCGAAACCGCGGCCGTTCGCAAGGTCCTGATGCAGTTCCCCAGCAAGGAGCTCGAGAGCCAGCCGATGCCTCGGTACGATCGCACCGACGATCGCTATGAGCTGCTGCGTAAATTCCAGGGTGTTTTATCACGGCTGGGGTTTGACGGGATGATCGTCCTGATGGACCGCGTGGACGAACCGCACATGACCGGCGGAAAGCCCGAGTTGATGCGGCGGTTTGTATGGCCGTTGCTGGACAACAAATTGCTCAAGCACCCTGGCATGGGGTTCAAAATGATGTTGCCCGAGGAGCTCTACCGGGACACCGAACGGGAGAGCCGCGAATTCCACGAACGGGCTCGACTGGACAAGCAGAACGTGATTCCGGCGTTCCAGTGGACCGGCGAATCGCTCTATGACCTTACCCGGGCACGCATGCAAGCCTGTGCGGCGGACGGCAAGTCACCCGAGCCGAAGGATCTGTTTGACGATTCGTTATCGTACGAACGGATGCTCGTCGATTTCGAATCGCTACGCGTTCCTCGGCATTTGTTCCGCTTTCTCTACCGAGTGGTTTCAGAGCACTGCAACCACTTCACCGACTCGCAACCGCAGTACAAGATCGACAGGTCGACTTTCGAGACCTCGTTGGCGGTTTACGTCCGGGAAATGAACCGGGATTGAACAAAGACCATTCCCGCAAATTATTAAAAAAGATACGATTAGGGTAATTTTGACGGTCACCAACGCTCGATAAAATCCCTCGAGTCCCTACAACCCCGTCTGATTCGGGTGTGTAGGGCTCCGTTACCGCAGTGAAACGGGTTTTCTAGGTCGCCCGGTGACCACGGGATCGCCATCGATCGAATCGATTTTTCGGCGACGGGACACCTGAAAAATCCATAGTGTCGCGTTCGATACGATTCGACGGCGAAATTCGCTTGCCCATGGCGGGCCGCGTCCGTCCTCAACCGTTCGACGACCTCCAGCCTTCGCCGCTTCCTCCACAGCCCTCTCCGCTCCTTCCATGATTGATACCAGTACTCCACCCGCCACATCGAAGACTGTCGAAACCGTCTCAGGCATTACCGTGCGTTTGTGTGGCGACTCGGGCGACGGGATGCAGCTGCTCGGAACGCAGTTGACCAATACATCGGCGTTGGCGGGCAACGACGTGGCGACGTTCCCCGATTTCCCCGCGGAAATTCGGGCACCACGCGGAACACGTGCCGGCGTGTCCGGTTTCCAGGTGCAGTTCGCCAGCCAGGAGATCTTCACTCCCGGTGACACGCTCGACGCCCTCGTCGTGATGAACCCGGCGGCGATGGTCACCAACATCGGCGACCTTCGCAAAGGCGGTATCTTGATCGCCAACGAAGACGGCTTCAACGAGAAGGAATACAAGCTCGCCAAAGTCGAGAGCAATCCGCTCGATGCCGACGTGATCGAGCAATCCTACCGCGTGGTTCGGGTCAGCATGACCAAAATGACCCGTGACGCAGTGAGCGAATTCGGTCTGAGCACGAAGTTTGCCGACCGCTGCAAGAACTTCTTTGCGATGGGCCTCGTTTACTGGCTGTTTGGTCGTTCGCTCGACCCGACACTGCGGTTCATCGAAGAGAAATTCTCCAAGAAGCCGGACATCATGAACGCCAACATGGCGGCTCTGCGTGCTGGATGGGCCTACGGGGAAACGACGGAAGTCTTCGGCGAAAGTTACCAGGTCGAGGCTGCCAAACTCGAGCCCGGCACCTACCGCAACATCATGGGCAACCAAGCCCTCGCGTGGGGCCTGATCGCCGCGTCGCAGGTCAGCGGCAAGGACCTGTTCTACGGCACTTATCCGATCACGCCCGCCTCGGACATTCTGCACGAACTGACCAAGTACAAAAACTTCGGCGTGCGAACGTTCCAAGCCGAAGACGAGATCGCGGCGGTCTGTGCGACCATCGGTGCGGCGTTTGGCGGAACGATGGCGGTCACCGCCAGTAGCGGTCCGGGGATCGCGCTCAAAGGCGAAGCCATGGGGCTAGGCGTGATGCTCGAGCTGCCGATGATCATCGTCAACGTGCAGCGTGGTGGCCCGAGTACGGGATTGCCGACGAAGACCGAGCAGAGCGATTTGTTGCAGGCGATGTTTGGCCGCAACGGCGAAGCCCCGATGCCGATCCTCGCACCACGTTCGCCTGGTGACTGTTTCGCAATGGCCGTCGAAGCTTGGCGAATCGCGACCGAGTGCATGGTGCCTGTCATGCTGCTCTCGGACGGCTATATCGCAAACGGCAGCGAACCGTGGAAAATCCCGGACATGAAGGATCTGCCTGAAATCAAATGCTCGCATCCGGCGGCCAGCGATTCGGATGAAACATTCCTGCCGTACGGCCGCAATGAAAACCTCGCCCGACCATGGGCGATCCCCGGTACTCCGGAACTGATGCACCGCGTCGGTGGTCTGGAAAAAGAAGACGGCACCGGAAACGTTTCCTACGACCCGGACAACCACCAACACATGGTGGACACGCGGGCCGCGAAGGTTGCCAAAATCGCCGAACGGATCCCGGAACAGGACGTCTTCGGTGCGACGTCCGGCGACGTGCTGGTCGTTTCATGGGGCGGTACCTACGGGGCTTGCTTGACCGCGGTCGCGAAATGCCGCGACGCCGGTCACGACGTCAGCCACGCGCACATTCGCTACATGAACCCGCTGCCATCGAACATCGGAACGCTGCTTCGTTCGTTCCGAACGGTTCTGGTTCCCGAACTCAATGCCGGCCAGCTTCGCATGTTGCTGCGTGCGGAGTATCTCGTTGACTGCGTCGGCATCAACAAGGTGCAGGGCAAGCCGTTCGCGGTTACCGAATTGGTCGATGCGATCACGCATCACGCCACGACCCTTCGCCAAACCAAAGCAGGATGATGTGAGGAAGCGAAACGGGTTGGGCTGCCTCGCCGTTACCGCAACACTTTGCGTGTGAATCGGAGGCGGATCGCCCGACCGTGCCTCTTCCTAAACGTCACCATTTTTAAACCCATCGTCCTCCGCCATTCGTTTTTTCCTTCATGAATCTTCCTGTACTCAAAGCCGCTGATTTCGCATCCGACCAAGACGTCCGCTGGTGCCCCGGTTGCGGTGACTACTCGATTTTGGCGCAGATGAAAAAGGTGCTGCCCGAACTCGGCTTTCCACGCGAAAAGACCGTCTTCATCAGCGGTATCGGATGCAGCAGTCGTTTCCCGTACTACATGAACACCTATGGCATGCACAGCATCCACGGGCGTGCACCGACCTTCGCGACCGGCCTGAAGTCGACGCGGCCGGAGTTGATGGTTTGGGTCATTACCGGTGACGGCGACGCGCTCTCGATCGGTGGCAACCACTTCATTCACTGCTTGCGTCGGAACCTGGACGTCAACATCGTCCTGTTCAACAACCGCATTTATGGCCTGACCAAAGGCCAGTACAGCCCGACGAGTGTCGAGGGGCAGATCACCAAGAGCACGCCGATGGGCGCGATCGATCACCCGCTCAGCCCGCTGTCGGTCGCCTTGGCTGCTGAAGCAACGTTCGTTGCCCGCAGCATCGACGCCCACGTTAAACACCTCGGCGAAACACTCAAAGCCGCCGCGGCTCACAAAGGCACCTCGCTCGTCGAGGTCTACCAGAACTGCAACGTGTTCAACGATGGCGCGATGGCGTACGCTCAAGAACGCAAGCAACGTGCTGATAACATCGTCGAGCTCGAGCACGGCAAACCGTTGATCTTTGGTGCCAAGGGCGAGAAAGGCATTCGTCTGACCGGCAACCATCTCGAAATCGTAAACACCGAAGACGTCCCGTCGGACGACCTGCTGATCCACGACGCGCACGATCCCAACCCAGCGATCCAAATGATGCTGGCGAGAATGCGTTATCCCGAGATGCCAGAACCGATCGGTGTTCTGCGGTGCGTTGAAGGTGTCGCAACCTACAACGATCAGATCAACGAACAGGTTACCGCCGCCAAAGCGAAGAAGGGCGAAGGCGATCTGATGGCTCTCTTCAATTCTGGCGATACATGGCAGGTGGCCTAACGACGTCACGGTTGACGGACGTTTTGCTTTCCTCACAACGTCTCGCGGCGTGATCGCAATCGCCGCGAGCATCTATCGATATCACCCACGCAAATCCCCATCCCAGCTAGAAGCTAATCACTGGCAGGCTCAGTGCTCATTAGGAGAAATCTCATGGCTCGTGGAACGACCTTCGCCAACGTCACTCGTGCAATCGGTGACACGCCAATGGTGCAAATCAATCGTCTTGTCCCCGCTGGCGGCGCGACGGTGTTTGCCAAGTGTGAGTTTTTCCAACCGCTCAACAGCGTCAAGGACCGAATCGGCGTTGCAATGATCGAAGCCGGCGAACGCGACGGCAACATCAACTCGGAAACTCACATCATCGAACCGACCAGTGGCAACACCGGTATCGCATTGGCATTTGTCTGTGCAGCGAAAGGTTACAAACTCACGCTGACGATGCCCGAGTCGATGTCGGTCGAACGTCGTGCGTTGCTGCGGGCGATGGGAGCGAACCTCGTTCTCACCCCTGCCGGTGACGGAATGAAAGGCGCCATTGATACGGCACAGAACCTCGTCGACAAAACCGACAACGCGTTCATGCCGCAGCAGTTTGAAAACCCCGCCAACCCAGCGATCCACGAAGCCACCACGGGGCCAGAAATTTGGGCCGACAGCGATCAAAAAATTGACGCGATCGTCGCCGGCGTCGGTACCGGCGGAACGATCACCGGAGCCGCTCGGTTCCTGAAAAGCCAAAACCCCGATTTCAAAGCCTTCGCCGTCGAGCCCACTCACTCGCCGGTTATCAGCGGCGGGGCACCCGGCAAACACCGCATCCAAGGGATCGGTGCCGGTTTCATTCCTGGAAACCTCGATACGGGGATCCTCGATGATGTGATCCAGGTCGATGACGAAGACGCGTTCACCTGGGGGCGACGCCTGGCCAAAGAGGAAGGCATCGTCGCGGGGATCAGTAGCGGGGCCAACATGTGCGCCGCCGCTCAAATCGCCGCTCGGCCTGAAATGAAAGGCAAGCGAATCGTGACGATCATGTGCAGCCTCGGCGAACGCTACCTCAGCACGCCACTCTTCGGCGACTTGGGCCTCTAAGGATTTCGGGTTCTAGTGGCGCGTCACGATCAAGAATGCGGGTTCGAGGCCGTAGCGAAAGTCGCCAAGACTTTCGGTGATTCTTGCCACTGCACGTCGCCTACGGCTACCGGTTAAACGAAAACAGGTTGACTCTTGATTAAATCGACAAACCGTTGGCGAGTTTCGCTACCCTAAATCTAGGCTTCGACAAACCACTTGAGCATTCTGAGATTCGGCGTGTCCGATCCCCGGTAGCTGAATTCGCCGGAATTCAGGCCATCGAAGTCGGGCGACATCGGCTGCTTCGTTTTTGAACGCTCGAGGCGGCCTAGAGAATGGCACCAGTGTGAGCAGGCACGTGTGCGGCGGATTCGTTTTTGATCCGCTCGTCGTGTTAGAATAGAGGCTCTCCGTCACTAGCCTCCTCACACCGCCGGCCCGCTCGGCTGCGCACCGACTTTGAATCGTCGTTACCAAACACTCGCCGACTACGTCGCGATCGGCCTTGCGCCGCTGTTGATCTTTTGGATGCTCAACAGCCTCGCGGGCTTTCTCATGCTCGTGCTCTATCAGGGCAACTATCCGCAGCGAGTGATGTGGACGCTTTTCTGGTACACGATGGGCGCGACCGCGCTCGCTCGCGTGACGATTGAAGAGAGTCGCAGTTACTCGTCGGTGTACGCCGTCGCCTTGGGCGTTGCAACCTTCGTCGTCATGCTGCGGTTTCTCGGCAACCCGATCTTCTCCGCAGCCGTCATCATGACGGTCGGGTATCTCGCCGACCGCATCGTCCACGACTGCACGATCGTCGACGATGGAGTCGATAGCAGCGGACGAGGGCTCGTTGACAGCGCGAAAAAATGGCTCGGACAGTTGCGCGGTCGCGCCCAGCCGAAACGCACGATCGCCACCGATTCGGCACCGCCCAAAAACGAGAGTCGGGACGCCCAGCGTGATGCGTTGCACGGGCATCAGCCCGGACGCACCGTTTTATACCTTGCCCTCGGCGCGTTGCCACTCTTTGGGATCGGGCAGTTTTTCTTGCGAGGCAATCCGGGATCCTGGGAGACCGCTCGTTGGCAACTCGCGTCGTATTTGTTCGCCAGTCTATCGCTCTTGGTCGTGACGTCGTTTTTGAATCTGCGTCGGTACCTGCGTCAACGCAATACCGAGATGCCGACCCAAGTCACCGCCGCGTGGTTGGCCGGCGGCATCGGACTGATCATCGTGATCCTGGTGCTGGCAATTCTCGCACCGATGCCGGGCCGTGCGATCGTCTCCTTCGAAATGCCCGACTTCTTAACCAACACCTCTCCGACAACCGCGAGCAAGTACGGGTGGGGCAACGAAGGTGCCGATCAACCGGGCAGCGGTGGCAAGGCTCAAGGTGCCCCGAGGCCCGATGCGAGTCAACCATCCGATGCACCGGAATTGCCTTCCCTGTCCAAGCCAGGTGGCCAGCCGGGAGGCGACTCCGGAAAGCGAGACGATGGCCCCACCGGAAAAGAATCCGGCGGCAAAAAGGCTAGCGAGAAATCAGACGATGATTCGGGCAAGACGAAGTCCGATGGATCCAAGCCGCAGGGCGAAGGCGAAGGGAGTAAGAAACAGGGCGAGTCTAAGCAGTCATCGCAAAAGCAAGGCGAGCAGGCACAAGGAAAGCAAGCACAGAGCAAACAAAACCAGGGCGAGCAAACGCAAAGCGAGCAAAAACAAAGCAAAAAACAAAGCAAAAAACAAAGCGAACGAAAACAGAGCCAGCAATCTGCCGAAGAACAGTCGTCCGGTTCCCCGCAACAGGAATCGCCCGAACAAAAATCGAACCAGCAGCAGACTGATTCTCCGAACCGAGACACACAAAAGTCAAACGAACCAGAATCACAACCCGGTAAATCGGATGACAGTCAAAATGAATCCGATCGCGAGGATCAAACACGATCCGATGACCCGCCGTCCGATGCGGGCGAGCAATCGTCCGAGGATTCATCGAGCGAGGAAGATACAGACACCAAGCCTCAGCCTGACAAACGCCAACAAAACCAAGCGGCGAACACGGAGCCACCACCCGCCCAAACACCTCCCCCCGCACCATCACCGCCGACGGATTGGTCCGGTTTGCTGTCGGGGTTTGCTGGGTTGATCAAGTTCTTCATTGTCGTGGGGCTGTTGGCGTTGGTCGCGGTCTACGCATACCTCAATCGCCACGCTTTTCTCGAGTGGCTCAACGGTTGGTTGGGAGGCTCCGACGACGAGACCGTTGAACCGGTTACCCGCACCTCTGCACCGAAACCTTCACGGTCATTGCGGCCGTTTTCCTCATTTAAGAACCCTGTCGGCAACGCGGATGCTGGGCAGGTTGTCGTGGTCACCTTCCAAGCCCTCGAAGCATGGGGTAGAGAACAAGGGGTCACGCGCAATGATGATGAAACACCGAGTGAATACACACGTCGGTTGGTCGCCGAGTTCCCCAATCTCAGGCAATCCGCAATCCAGGTCGTCGATGCCTACAACCGAGTCGTATACGGACGCGCGAAGGCCGGACGCGACGACGTGACCGCAGCCTCGTCGGTATGGCAGGTCATGCGGCCTCAACTATGAATCGAGACTAATTCAAGATGTGCAATCGCTTTCACGTCCGTACGAATTTGCATGACATCTGCAAACACCTCGACGCTCAGGCAACCTTCGATTTCGACATCCCTGAAGAGATCTTCCCGCTCGCCCCGGCGCCGACGCTCGCGATCAACCGTGACGGTATGCGAGAGATTCGCCCGATGACGTTTGGCATGGGGGGCGACTCCGGGAAAGGCGGTCCCCGCTACCTTTTGAACAACACACGGATCGAGTCGCGCACGAAGTGGCCTTGGAAAACCCCGTTTCAAAAATACCGCTGCGTCGTGCCGATGACCTCGTTCCGCGAGCCCTGTTATTGGGGCGAAACGGAGGGCACCGAAGCGAGTTTCTCTCCCACCGAAGATAAACTCTTGCTCGCTGCGGCGATCTTCTCATTCAAACAGGAACCGAACCAAGAGCCCGACCTTCGGATGAGTTTGGTCATGCGTCCCGCGCTGCCTTACGTGATGGAACACGGTCACCATCGTTCGCCGTTTTTTCTCCGTAGTGATGGTCTCGATGCGTGGATGGATCGCAAGCCTCGCTCGGCGGACCAATCGCTCGAAGTACTCCGCGAATTTGCATATGAACCGCCACTAACTCATAGCGTCGATCGGCAAATGGCGGCGTCGTGGACCAAACGTAAGAACGCCAACCTTAAGAAACGTGACGAACAACTCGCTGACATCGAGAAGATCGGCCCGCTCGGATTCGCGTCGACGCCCGACCAATGATCTCAGCCGACTCGTTTTGACAATCGTTGGCTGCGGGGCACACGGTATCGCCGCCGGGGGGCAGGTTAGCCAAAGAGCCCAGAAAGTGCTACTTTCATGTCTGATTCATTCTCTCGACTGATACGCAAATATTTAATTCATGGCTAACTCTCACACCTCCGGCAAAAAAAATACCACGGTCGCCGGTGTGGTGATCGCGTTGTTGATCGGCGGCTACACGGTTCTGCGTCCCGCGATCAACGAGGCGACCGGTTGGAACCTGCCATCGATCTCGCAGGAAGACAACGCCGGCCGAAAAGACGACAGCGCCGCGAAGCGTATCGATGACCAGCCTACGCGATCTTCGCAAGCGTCCGACGCCATCGAGTCAAGAGATGTAAATTCCAAGGACTCTTCGGCGACGGTCGCAGCGGCCCAAAGATCCTCGCCCCCCGACACCAAGACGGAAACGACCCAGCGCGGACCGCTCGCCGATCGGATGTCTTCGTCCAACGCGAAGTCGGATTCCACGTCGCAGAACAAGCCGACGTCGACCGACGCGGACGAGTCGCTGAAGTACGGTTTGCTCCGCGAAGTCGGACGTGACCGCTATATCTCGCCGGCCGGTTTGATGTACACGCCTGGCAGCGCCGAAGGGCATCGCCTCGAACACCTGCGCCGGCATGTCTCCGATCAACCGGGGCGACCGGGCAAACATGGTGTCTTCGATGGTGGGATGGAAGGTGCGTTGAAAACGATCGACAAGGCTTATGAAAACGCGAAAGCCGGCAAACGAACCACGAAGAAGACCGACAAAGGGCGCACCATCTACACGGTCGACATGGGCAAACGTGTGGGGTTCGTGGGGGGCCGCGAGGGGAACCGACGTCGCAAACCGATGGCCCGCCGCGTTCAGTTGGTCCTCGAAGGCAACCGCGTGATTACCGCTTACCCGCTCTAACACATCGAACACTCTCGAATTATTCCGCTAGGGTTACACGACGTGACACGAATCGAACCTGACTCACACGACTCGCTTTCGGATCCGCCGGGCAGCGACTCCCGCCCGGGCGACCACGAAGGCATGCGTTACAGCATCGGGCAATGCCCGATCTGTGGCGGTGGACTTTGCACGGTCCGCGCCTTTTTCGATCACGAAAATGGATCGCTCAAACTGACCCATGGTCTCGTGGTTTGTGACGAGTGCGAAGCCATTTGGTTGCAACCCGACATCAACGGCGTGCACGTCTACGCCGATTCCGAATCGCCGCTCTGTCCTGTCAGCGGCAAACCGTTGTACGACCCTCAATTCAGCCGCTGGGCAACCGAAGCCGATGTTGCGTCGTTGAATTGGTCCGCGGCCATCGACCCGTCGCTAACCTACGATCCTCGCGGTGAGCAGCCTGATGCCTGAATTCGATAATACCAACGCCGACCTTCACGACATGACGCAGCCGGACGAATTGCTTGGTGTGATCCTGACGCGTGACGTGGATCCGGTCCGAGCGGGCTTGGCACTGAAGAAGCTCGCCGACAACGATCAACTGACCGGTGAAAAGCTGCTCTCACTGCTTTCCGACGCGACCGATCAACTCCCCGATGCGGACCCCGCCGTGACCGGTGGTCTACTGCGCTTGATCCATTTGCGATGTTTGCAAGCGCAGGCGGCCGGGGACGACGATGCCGTGCGCGGCCTGCAGGTGGATTGGCTCGTCAAAGTCCTTGCCGCGTTGTCGCCGGAGGTTGCCAACCGGCATCTGTTGATGCATTTGTTGGCGATGATCCGTTCGGAGCAATCACTCGGTGCACTCGTGCAAACGTTGAACGATGCGCCCCCGCGGGGGTGGATGGCATCGGGGCAAATTCTCAGCCCATTGATGCAGCACAACGATTGGCCGGTCGATGCGGTTTTCCCCGGGTTGCTCGATTGCCTTGCCGAACCCTCGCTCGCCGCCCCGATTCTCGACCTTGCCGGACACCTGTTCCGCAGCGGCCAGGTGGACTCGCATCCCGCGACCAATCGCATTGACGCGCTCAACGCACTCCTGCGGAACGTGTCGCAGCGACTCGCCAAATTCGAAGAGGACCCGCGCAGCTTTGGAACCGATGTCGAGCAAGTGCAGGCGATCCTAGGGGAGGCCGTTGCTCTGGCGGTTTCGCTTTGCGATGCGGTCGGCTTGATCGGCGAAGAAAGCTCCATCGCTGAACTCAACAAAGCCGCCGAACTGCGTCATCGCCGCGTTCAATGCGAAGCCGCCGGTGCGTTGGCGCGACTCGGGCAGCCCTCGGGCAAGGAACAACTGATCGCGTTGTCAGCGGAACCGTCCGCCCGACTGCGAGCCATCGCCTACGCCGACGAACTGAATCTCTCCGACGAGATCGACGAGAAGTACCGCACACCGTCGGCCACTGCGGAGGCCGAAATCGCTCTCTGGTTGACCCAACCCCAACAGATGGGCGTGCCGCCGACTTCGGTCGAGGTTGTCGATTCCCGCCGGATGCTCTGGCCGAGCTACCACGATCCGGTCGACGTGTTCTTGGTGCGTTTCCAATACGATTTTGGCGATCGCAGTTACAGCAACATCGGCATCTCCGGGCCGACCGTTTTCGCTCTCAACGCCGACGTCGCCGACCTGCCACCGGAAGACATCTACGCCATCTATGCGGGCTGGCATGCCGAGCACGATGACATCTTCACGGTTCCTGCGGCCGAGTTCAACGAGGCCCAACGGCGACTCATCGAGCCGCTGCAAACGTATCTCGAACGAAACGAATACGAAGCGGTGAAACCTGCCCTGCTCGGATTCTTTTTGGAGGAGACCGCGGCGGTCTTCACTGCCGTTCGCGGAGGAACCGAGTGCGTTGTGGTCACCGACGGGTTGGAGACGATGGACCTGCCGACCGCCGGACGGATGCGCCCGCCGGCCCCCACCGATATGTTCCACCTCTACAAAGGCCGCAAGATGTTGCGGACTTTCAACCCCCAGGGGATCTAAACGGTCATGCAACCTTTCCCACTCGGTCCGCTGACCGAAAGCCAGTCGCGTGTGCGCCAGGAGTTTCTCGACTTTGCTGAACAGTGGCAGCAAACCAAACAGCAGTGGCGGGATGAGCCGGCTCGCAAGTTCGAAAGAGAAGCTTTGTGCGATCTCTCGCCGACTTTGACGCGTGTTGCCGCTGCAATGCAGACGTTCGCTGAGGCATGTCGCGAGGCGGATCGTCACCTTTCGGACCCGGATCACCACTACGGTGCATGAATTTGAGGCAGCTAGCTAGCAAATTCGCAGGCCTGCGTAACTGAGTCGCAGGAAGACGGCCGTCTCTGGGCGATTTACTCGTTTTTCACGCGGCTCGCTACGGGGGAGGATTTCCCGTTGAGGGGCATTGAGGCAGTGAGCGGCCACATTGGTCTGGGGTAATCGTTATAACCCGAATCGCCGTTCATTCATTTCAGGGAACTACTGGCATCCAAATTGCGATGCGTCAAATGAAACGTCGAAACATTCGTTTATGACGTACGCTTCGTTACCTAACCCGCTGTCTAAAGACCTGTTTTGCGAGACCCCTGTCATGTTCGTTCCCGTTAACGCGCCAATCATCATTCAAACCGTCCACGGCCTGACCTACAAAGTCGCGGCGACATCTAACCGAGAAGAAAACGAAGATCCACAACTGTCTCGCAAAAGCAATCGAATCGAAACTAAGTCGAAGTCGACCAAAGACGACTCGCGCATTGCGTAGCAGCGTGACCTGATGTATCACAGCCGAACCGAGGAATCGGTCCGGCTCCAGCGCGATCCGGCATACATGTTCGCCGCGGGTAAAATCCAACATTGCTCGATCCTCTCAACGGATGATTCGCACGACACATGGCACGAGAAGAAGCTGACCGGGAAGACCTCCTAGCGGAAGGGGTTAACCTTCCCGAACGAGGCCGACTCACAAACGACCTGACGAAACACGAGTACGTCCTTGGATGGCGTAGTCCGAAGGCGGTGAGTGTGTTCGACGGTGTCGATCCGGTGTTTCAATTCAACACATCCGGTCAATTGCGGCGAGTCTATTTCGAAGGCGAAAAACTCGCGGCAAATGAAAACCGCTTGACGCGACTCCTGCGTGAAGCCTCGACCGCCGGGCAGATGAAACTGCAATCGCATCCGCTCTCGGATGACGAACAGGCCAAGGTCTGCCAACGGTTGGCCGAAACCAAGTCAGCGTTGCTGCATCTGATTCAATCCGGCTCCCCTCGGGTCGAAGCCGTTGGGATTGAAGAGGACGAATTTCTTGAACGCGTGCGAGATTGGTGCGCCGACGAAACACCGCCCAAGATCGCGGCGGTTCCCAATATCGGCGGTTGAGCCGTATTGATGCGAGTGATGGGTTATCATACGGCCCATGCAGAAGCGTTACGGTGACGCCTTCGTTCTCCCCACTGTCATTGCCGATCAATGTTCTCCACTTGTTTGCGTTTCCACGCGATTTGTTGCGTGTTGCCCCTCGCAGTTGCCTACTTTTGCAGCACTCCCGGTCTATTCGCCGATGAGCCGCCGTCGACCTCTTCCGCTCGTGGTCGTGTGCGAGTCAGCGTCCGTGCCAGCACCATCGACTCAAGAGTTCGCGCGTACCCCGAGATTGGATTCCTGATCGACGACGACAATGGCAAACCAGCCGACATGCAACAGGCTTGGTTCGATCCGAACGTTCCCGCACACGGTCGGTTGGTGATTTGGTTGATGGCACACAACTCCGCCCTGTTCGAGCGACTCAACGGTTATGGACTTCATGCGATCCGAGTCCACTACGCGAACAAATGGTTCTCCAAATGTTGCCAAGAGAAACCCGTCGATCCGGAATGCAGGGGCAATCTTCGCCTCGAAGCGGCGACCGGTATCGACGCCAGTGACGAAGTGGCGATTGCCAAACCGGATTCCATGGCGGAGCGAGCCTACCTGTTGGTGAAATGGCTCCGTGCCCAAAACGTCGACGGTGATTGGGGCCAGTTTCTCAACTCCGATGGAACCGACCTCGACTGGGAAAAGGTGATTGTCGCGGGCAGTTCCCACGGTTCGACGACGGCGTCCCGGTTTGCCAAGCACCAAAAGGTGGCGCGCGTTGTTGCACTGTGTGGCCCTCGTGACCAACATCAGACTTGGCAATCACTCCCGTCCGCCACGCCGGCGAATCGCTTCTTTGCATTCTCGCATGTGCTCGATCAGGGATGGGCCGAAGATCACTACTGTCGCAGTTGGGAGATGCTGGGGCTGAACGACTACGGGCCGATTGTGAACGTTGACCGCGCGAGCCCACCGTATTCGAACACGCGTCGGCTCATCACCGATGCGGACGTCGGTGGCAATCCAGGCCGTGCTCACGGCGCTGTCCAACCGGGAAAGGCCGCCGTCAAAGATCCAGACACCGGCGGGTTGATACACCAACCAGTGTGGGAATACCTCTTCACACATCCCGTCGAGGAGGTAGGACAGCCGGACCCACGTGATCCGGAGTGCGACCACGCTCAATTGAAGGACTGAATCATTCAGCGTCAGTGAGCGAGTTCTCTTCCGCAGGAACCGAGTTCGGTCGTCTCTGGAGTCTCCTCCATCTCGCCTGCTGATGTTAATAGCTTCTTTGACGCGTCGACGTCATTCCGTCGGCTCGAATAGACGCGGCAGATACGGAGCGATAAAATCGCGTTCCCCGAATCATCGACCGCGGAAAGCATCACCGCGTCGATTGGCCAACACTCAGGATGTTTTGGAAGTCTGCGATTGCCGCTTACGTGGGCTCCTCCACCGACGTCTGTTATCGAAAACAATGGTGACTGTGCTTGAATAAGACTACGCTTCCCGTCGTCGATGCACCGAAGGCGACAGCGACTTCTCGAGCACGTAAACAATCCTGGTTGGCCCCTTTCGTTCATGGGCTACGTGTTATCGCGGTGGTTGTGTTGTTGTGCATGCTTCCGTCACCGCACACAACGAAATCGGCAGGCGATCTGAACGATCACGGCAGTTCCCCACCGTCAATCGCCAAGATTCAACAAATCCTTCCGGGCGCCGAGACGGTCTCGGATGAACCATCTGAGAATGGTTTGTGGAGAACCCGGGGAAGTCAGGGAACGGAATTGGACTTGGTCGGCCGGACGATGCCGCACGCGGCCAAAGCGTTAGGATATCGCGGCCCCACCGAAGCCGTCTTCGTGATGGATGACGATGGATTCATCAAAGACGTCGGCGTTCTAAGCAGTCACGATACCGACGAGCACGTTGCGGCAGTCGTGGCAGACGACGCTTTCCTGGGGCAATTCAATGGGGTGACATGGAACGGCGTCGATCGAAACGGAGAGACGCGGAATATAGACGGCGTTAGCGGCGCCACGCTGACGAGCCTCGCGATGGCGGAAGGCCTCCTCGCCCGTCTCGGTGCCGAGTCCACTTCGTTGCTCTTCGACCGGCCCATCGAAGACCATGAAGTCGCGCGAATTCCGGGAGCGAAAAAGATCCAACTCAACGATCCGGTTGCGTTCGCCCGCAATGATCAAGATGAGGCGGAGTGGGTTGTCTTTCGGACCGGCACCTTCTGTGACGAAGTTATCGGTTACCAAGGTCCTACCGAGTTGATCCTTAGCCTCGACGCCGAACAAACGGTGACCGACCTTTGGATTCGGCAATCGCTCGACAACGAACCCTATGTCACGTATGTCCGCGAAGATGAGTACTTTTGGAATTTGATTCGAGGAAAAACACTGAGTGAACTCGCCGATTGGAATCCGATCGATGAGGGCGTCGAGGGAGTGTCCGGTGCCACGATGACGAGCCTCGCGATTGCGGATTCCATTGCGTTGATTGCATCCGAGATTGACTCGCAGGGAGGAATCGAGAACTGGACACGGTCGCCACCTTCCCCGTGGTCCTGGGAGTCGCTCTCGCAATCCCTGTCGCAAATTCGGTTCACGGTACGTGATGCTGCGGTCCTCGGTTTGTTGACACTACTCGGTATCGCGTCACGTCGCGGATGGATGCGTTACCGACGATTTCGGCTGCTTTGGTTGACGACGACGATTGTCGTGATCGGCTTTTGGACCGGCAACTTGATCTCGCTGTCGTTGCTGATGGGGTGGGCGGCATCGGGTGTGAGTTGGATGCTGGCGCTCGGGTTGGTCGCATTGGTTGCGATTGCCCTGACGTCGCCGCCTGTTGTCCGCGGTAACCCCTATTGCAACCACCTGTGCCCGCATGGTGCGGTTCAGCAACTGGTGCGTCCATCGTCGAAGTCATCGCGGCACTTTTCGATACCGTCGCGGTGGGCGCGTCGGTTCGTCTACCTGGGCCCGGTGACCTTTGTTACCGCGTATCTCTTGCTGTTATTTCGACCGGCGACGGATGTCTCGGGGTTCGAACCGTTTCATGCCTATTTGTGGCCGCTAGCCGCCGTTTCGAGCGTGGTGTTGTGCGTCGGGACGCTACTTGTTTCACTACGTGTACCGATGGCGTACTGTCGAATGGGATGTCCGACCGGATTCCTGTTGGACTATCTGCGTCGATCCTCGTCAAGCAATCAATTCACTCGCTACGATGCCGGGCTTGTCGTCCTGCTCGTGGTTTCCGCAATGAAGGTTTGGTACACATGAAAGTGCTCTGTTTCAGCGATCTGCACCGGGACAAGGATGCTGCTCTCCGTTTGGTCGAAATGTCAAAGGGAGCGGACGTGGTGATCGGTGCCGGCGACTTCGCAAACCAACATCAAGGGCTTGCCGACACGCTCGAAATCCTTCGGGCGATCGAGTTGCCGTCGTTCCTCGTCCCTGGCAACGGTGAGACGGTCGATGAACTTGCCGACGCATCTCGCGAGTGGAAATCTGCCGTCGTCCTGCACGGCAACGGGACGACCGCGACGACGTCGACCGGTAGCGTGGAGTTGTGGGGCGTCGGTGGTGGAATCCCGGTCACACCGTTCGGTGCGTGGAGCTATGATTTCGACGAAGAGAGCGGGGCCGAAATGTTAGCGGGGTGCCCCAGCGGCGGAATACTTGTCGTGCACTCGCCCCCGATCAACACGGTCGACCACGATAGCAGTGGTCGCATCCGCGGCAGCCAAAGCATCCGCGACTGTGTCGAACGTTGTTCGCCAAAATTGGTTGTCTGCGGACACATCCATAGTGATTGGGGCAAACAGGTAAGCGTGGGTGACTCACTCGTCGTCAATGCGGGACCGAGTGGAGTGATCGTTGACGTCGATGTATGATTCCCGCAACGCCCAACCCTGAAGAAACAACATGCTGATTCTACTGTCTCCTGCCAAGACGCTCGATTTTGAAACACCATCAAAGATCAAAAAGTCCACGCAGCCTGAATGGATTGATGAAAGTGTCGAGATTGCGGGATTGCTCAAACAGGAGACTCCCGCATCGCTGCGAGACCTGATGCATGTCAGCGAATCGCTCGCCGAACTCAACCACGCAAGGTTCCAGGACTGGATGGCCCCACATCCGAAAGAAGGTTCGCAACAAGCGATCTTTGCCTTCCAAGGCGATGTCTATCAGGGGCTTCAAGCAGAAAAGATGACTGCAAAACAGATCGATGTTGCCCAAGAACACTTGCGAATTTTGTCGGGGCTCTACGGAATCCTGCGGCCGCTCGATCGTATCCTCCCATACCGTTTGGAAATGGGAACGTCGTTGCCGAATTCACGTGGCAAAGACCTCTACGCGTACTGGCGTGAGTACGTCACGAAGTCCGTCGTCGAGCAACTCGAGAAGAACCAATCGAGGTTCCTGCTCAACCTTGCCTCGAACGAGTACTTTCGCTGCGTCGATGCGAAATCGCTCCCCACGCCGGTCATTGCCCCGGCGTTCAAGGAGATGAAGAACGGCAAATACAAAATGATCACGTTCTTCGCCAAGAAAGCTCGCGGCACAATGGCGTCGTGGGTGATCCGTAACCGCGTCAAAACGAAAGCTAAATTGATCCAGTTCGCCGAAGACGATTACTGCTACCGTGAAGAGCTCTCGACCGAAACGGTTCCCGTTTTCACTCGCGGATGACCCAGCGTGCGGGGCAGGAGTTCACGTCGAGTTCTGCCCATCGCAACGACGCCACAGTCGCCTCGACCGCATCCCCGCCTCAACGATCTTTCTGATTTTGGATAAACTCCATGACCCAGCCCACCTTCCGAGTCGACGTCTCCAAAGAACAATTCGTGTTCTCCGCCGCCCATTTCATCACCTTTGCCGGTGACATCTGCGAGCGGATTCACGGACACAACTATGGCGTCCGAGTCAGCGTGGAAGGACCGCTCGACGAAAACCGTTACGTTGTCGATTTCATCGCATTGCGTGACGCCGTGTTGCTGCAAACGCAGGCTCTCGATCATCACGTGATCCTGCCTCGGCACCACCACGAAATCAAAGTGTCGCAAGACGAAACGGAAACGACCGTGCGTTTCCGAGAACGTCGATGGGTGTTCCCAAATGAAGACGCCGTGATTTTGCCGGTCATCAATACCACCGCGGAAGAGATCGCTCGCGTGATCGCCGAACGCGTCCGTGAGCAGACACGCGAGCAGTTCGGTGATGCATTGACGTTTATTGAGGTCGCTGTCGATGAGAATTGCGGGCAATGGGGCGTCTGCCGATTGCCTTGGCACGTCGGCTGACCTACGCGTGAACGAGTCCCAACGCGAGCCGTTCTTCTTCGGGAACAATCCGGTTGAACAGTTCGACCGCTGCCGGCGTGTCGGCGGATAACTCGCTTAGTTTGTCGGCGATCTGTGTTTTCAACCGAGACGCTTCCCTCGCGTTTTCTGTTGCGACGGCGATCGCATGCCGATGAACCATCGCGAGGATGAGATACAAACGTTTGACCGAAGAGGAACTCTCCAGTTCGTTCAGCAGAACGGTCGCGTCTTGATACTGTTCCTGTTCAATAAGCAGTCGTGCCAGTTGCAGCTTCGCTTTGTCGTGATAGTCCTCCTGTGGCGTGCCCGGTTCTGCCGGATAATCCAACACGGCACGCCAAGCGGGCACATCGTTTCGCGTGAGTGCCGTCAGGTATTGCTGCTCGATTGTTTCTGAGGTCGCCACGATCGGTCCTCTCAATTCACGTCCGATCGATTCTGGACGCGACGCGCGAGCCGCCATCCATCCGACAACTCCGAGGACGACCGTCGCGGCAAAGACCCCGAATCGAAACAGCAGGGTGCGGTGGTTGCGTTTTCGCTCGGATGCTCGCAGCAGGTCGGTCGCACGTTGGAGTTGCAAGGTCGCCGAACTGACGCCGACGTCCAACGGGATCAATCCGTTACCATCCTCGTCGAGTTGCGAATCCTCAGACGAGCCAACTCCTGCGCCGGGATTTTGGTGCGGGGCTTTCTGTCCCGAGACGACGGTGTCCGACACAACGGTCGCCGACGCTACCGAACCGCTTCCCGACGGAGCGTGTGATTCGACCGCTCGCAACAACGCCTGCGCGGATTCGAACCGGGCGTCAGGCGACTTTTGCAGGCAACGCATTACGATCGAAACCAACCAATCGGGAAGGTCCGCGCCGCCACGCACGTGGTCGATGGGTCGCGGCGTGTCGTGCAAATGTTTGACGGCTAACGCCAATGGCTCATCCGCTTCGAACGGCGGAACGCCGGTCAGGAGGTGATACATCGTCACGCCGAGCGAGTAGAGGTCACTCCGGGCATCGACGCTATCACCCTGAATCTGTTCGGGACTCATGTAGCGTGGAGTTCCGAGTGTCAATCCGGCACGGGTCAGGTTCGCGGTGCTCGAGTCGATCTTAGTCAGCATTCTCGCCAGTCCAAAGTCCGTCACTTTGATTGCGTTTTGGCTGCCCCGCATGATGTTTTCAGGTTTGATGTCTCGATGGGTGACCCCATTTTGATGCGCCAGTTCCAACGCACCCGCGACGCTCCGAAGGACCTCGGTTGCTTGTTCGGCGGTAAACGAGCCTTCTCGATCGAGTGCCTGCTTCAGGTTAATGCCGTCGACGAGTTCTTGCGCAATGAAGTGGACGCCATCGACTTCGGCGAACTCATAGATCTGCACGATTGATGGGTGATTCAATCGCGCAGCGGCCTGGGCTTCTCTGCGAAATCGTTTGAGGTGATCGTCGTCGTTTTGGGTGACGGACTTGAGCACCTTCAACGCCACGTCACGCTGCAGGGTCAGTTGCCGGGCGGCGTATACGTCCGCCATGCCGCCACTGCCGATACGACGTAAAACCTGATAATCGCCGATACGGCAACCAATTAAATCACTCATGACTGCGTTACCGATAGCGTTACGAGCCCTTCGTTGAGGCTGCCGCTTCGGAGCCCTCTTAAATCCAACGTGACGTTTCGAAAACCCATAGCGATGAACTCATTCGTTAACGAGTGTGCTCGCTGCAGGTCAACGATCCGTGAAAACTGTTCCGGCGGGACTTCGATCCGCGCCAATTCGCCAGCGTGCAACCGGACTCTCAAATCACCGATTCCTTTTGATCGTAACCATGATTCAGCCGCGTCAATGCGAGCCAAACGTTCGGCCGTCACTTTCACGCCGTACGCGATCCGGCTGGATAAGCAAGGAGACGCAGGCAGATCGGAATTGCTCAGCCCCATCGCCGCGGCAACCGCCCGCACGGTTGCTTTGTCCATGCCAAGGTCCGCTAACGGTGTACGCACCGACGCGTCTTTCCCGGCCTGAATTCCCGGTCGATAATCGCCCAAGTCATCTGCGTTGGTTCCGGACAAAACCACGGCGTCGCGCTGAGATGCGATTGGCGTCAAGAATTGGTAGAGCGTTTGTTTGCAGTAAAAGCAACGATCCGATTGATTGCGAACGTAGCCATCGCGTTCGATCTCGTTCGTCTTCACAAATGTGTGTTCGATCCCGATTTCGGCGGCAACTCGTACGGCTAACTCCGCCTGCCAACTCGCCAGCGACGGAGATTTCGCGGTTACCGCGATCGCCGTGTGAGCGTGGTCTTCCCGGACGGCAGCCAATGCCGCGGCGGCCACGACGCTGCTATCCACGCCGCCCGAAAACGCAACGACGAGGTTTCCCAACTCGCGAAGATGCCCGATGAGTCGTGAGGTGCTCGCATGCACCGAATTTGACATAGACGCGCTCATGGCGTTATTCCCTTCGGGTCAAACGCATGATTCGGATCGGATGCTCAGGGTCGTCATCGAGTTCTACTGACTCTTCGCGGTACACCCACTGCGGATACTTTTGGATCCATTCGCGGAACTCATTCCCGATCACTCGTTTCGGATCACTCAACAACATTTCACCGCCATCGGCCAAATGTTCTTCGGCCGAATCGAGAAGCGCCGGCCACAGTTCACGAAGGTACGTGACATCGCTTCCGAGGATGAACGGGAATTTCTCACCTTCGAGATGATCTTCACCGAGCCGGAACACTCGCACGTCCGCCTTCAAACCGAGACGCGATAAACTCAGCCGTACCAGATGCAGAGGATCGGCAACGCCGTCGGTCATGGTCACAATCGCACCGCGAAGGATCGCAGCGATGCCCGCGTGCCCCGTGCCGCATCCGACCTCGAGAACCCGTTTCCCGAAGATATCGACCCGGTCAAGGAATCGGTCCAGCCCGGAGGCGGCTCGCCATGTTGTCGCCCAAAAGGGGTCAATCACACCTTCTTCGCCTTCGTCCTGGCGACGACACGCGTCGAGTAGCATCCCATCGGGGTCCGACGCGGCGGCGAGCGGTCGTTTTTGCCCAGCGATGAGCGTGTCTTCCCAGTGCCATGGAAACGCGAGCGATTGTGAAGACGTCGAAGTTGCATCCGGCGAAGGTTGCTTAGCAGAAGCCTCTTCGTTGCGCGATTGAGCGTTTTTTGTTGGGTCGGAGTTCATTGCAGCAGCTCCGCGGCGGAATCGGCAAAATACGTCAGGACTCCATCGGCCCCGGCACGCTTGAACGCTACCAAGCTTTCCATCATCACCGCGTCGCCGTCGAGCCAACCCGCATCGGCCGCGGCACGCAACATCGCGTATTCGCCGCTGACCTGATATGCGTATGTCGGCACTCCAAAACTTTGTTTGATCCGCGAAACCACGTCGAGATACGGCATCCCGGGTTTGACCATCACGCAATCGGCACCCTCGGCGAGGTCAAGCGCCACTTCGTGGACCGCTTCGTCGGACTGCGACGGTGATTGTTGGTATGTCTTCTTATCGGCGGCACCAAGATTGGCCGCAGAGCCGACCGCATCGCGAAACGGGCCATAGAACGCGCTGGCATACTTGGCCGCGTACGACATGATCTGCACATCGCAGTGTCCTGCCGCGTCGAGCGCTTCGCGGATGCGTCCGATCCGACCATCCATCATGTCACTCGGGGCGATGATGTCGCACCCCGCACCGGCCTGCACCACACTCTGTTGGCAGAGCATTTCGACGGTTTCGTCATTCAGGACCCTTCCGTCGCGGACCAAACCATCCTGGCCATGACTGCTGTAGGGGTCCAATGCGACGTCCAGGATTACGCCAATCGCATCCCCCACGGCCGCTTTGATTTCCCGCGTGATGCGGCAAACCAGGTTATTCACGTTGATCGCCTCTCGGGCGTCTTCCGTTTTCAATTTAGGATCGGTCGCGGGAAACAAAGCCACCGCCGGAATGCCGAGATCAACCGCCCGCCGGACCGCGTCCAACGTGTGTCGAACATCCAACCGCGAAACGCCCGGAAGGCTAGAGATCGGTTGGACTCCCTGATCGTCGTGCACGAACAGCGGCCAAATCAAATCATCAACGCTGAGAACGTTTTCGCGAGTCAATCGACGTGCCCAATCATGGGCACGCACTCGACGCATGCGGGTGGCAGGAAAAGGGGCGCGGGCGGGGTACGGCACTGGTTCGCTAATTCGCAGAAGGTAGAAACGGGCTACTCAAAAACGGATCACGAGCAACCAAACGCAAACCAAAAAGCATACCCCGATGCGTTCAAAAGCGACACTCCCTAGCGAGCACGCACCACCACGTCATCGAATTCATTCATGTCGTCAAACGATCCAATTCCGACGCGTCCTTTGCTGAACGTTTTGTCCACGACGCTTAGGTGAGGTGTCTCCATATCGTCGAAATAAACGTCAATCGCTCCGGTCTCCACCGTGCGAACCACACGAACGTGGTGCCACTCGTCATCCCAGGGGGTTGGTTTTTCATTCTCGGTCAACGCCAACCGCGGAGCCTCGTTGACGATCATGATTTGTCCGCTGTGTGGGTCCGGCTTTGCCCCCAGGTGCACGTAATAGAAATGTTGGTCGTCGACATAGTTGAAAAACACACAGCAGTCCCGGTGGTTGCCGGTGTCCATCGTGCTGCGAACGCGGAATGAAATCTCCACGGTGCCTACTTCAAGGTCCTTCACCAACGCGACGTGAAACGGGCTTCGGACGGGTGGCACGTATTCCGATTTGCGGGCGGTAATCGCGAAGGTGTGATTGCCATCCTTTTCGTTCAGCGTCCATGTCTTGGGATCGAGGACATCCCACGCATCGAGCCCCGATTCGAAATCCTCTTCAAACACAACCTTCATCGCCGGTTCGCTCGAAACAGCGTCATCGGCCCGCATCTCTGCGGGACCGACGCCAACGACCGTCAGGCAACCGATCAAGGCGGGCACAAGGTGAAACGAAAGACGCAATCGGACAAAAAGTGAATCTGACAACAACATGGTGGGGAGGTTATCTCTAAGGTGGCTAGGTGGGAAAAATCCTGGCCGCATTGTAATGTATGCGGAACGAAAAATCTGGAAATCCTCCACATCAAACCGGTCGATCGAGTCGACCTCTGTTCGCCCGCTCCGAATCTTCTATCTATGGCAAAAAAACAACGAATTCCCCACAAATTCCAACCCTGGATCGACGCTCGACGAAAATTCCATTTGTCACACAAGCACATCCAAATGGCGAGGGAGCTCGGGCTCAGCCCCAAGAAGTTTGGCGGCTATGCCGACCGTGACAAGAAACCATGGAAACTGCCGCTGCCGGAGTTCATTGAACACCTTTACGAGAAGCAGTTCGGTCGGAAGGAACCCGAAGAGATTCTGACCATGGAGGAAATCGCCGCGGCTCACGTTGCCAAGCGAGCCGAACGGAAGCGACAGAAAGAGCTTCAAGCATCAAGCGAAGCGGCGGACTCGAATTCAAGCCCATCGCCCGAGCCAGTTGCCGCCACTCAGCCAAATGAAGATGGCGAATCCAGCCAAACGGCAGAGCCGCACAAAGCGTCGGACTCCGGTTCGCCATCCGATCAGCCCTGCGAAAGTTAGCGGTTCGCACAAACGCACCGCATCGCGGATTCAAACGAGCAATCGTTTGGCTGAGTCGGTTACTGCGGTTGTGTTTCCTCACCGATTTTTTCGACCCATTCACCGTCGCACAACAATCGTCGCCGAATGGGCTCGGCGATCGCGGCGGCAGGCAGGTGGGGTTGACAACGCGTTTCCCATTCGGGTGCACCGCGTGGTACTCGCCGATCGGTTTCGGCTGAACGCAATATCGCGATATGTTGGTTGCGGAAGGCCGGATCCGCGAAGAGCCTTTCGAACCAACTCTCGTGCTTTTGCTCTGACCTCACCGTGCGGATCTCGTTGATCCAGAACTGATGACGAGCGAGGATCGGTTCAGGAAATCGTTCCGACGCAATTCGCAACAATCCCCAACTGGCGAGTTTGCGTCCGACCGCTTGGCTGCCCATCATCACCGCGATCGGAATCGACAACGTCCACCCGATCAGTAGGGGAGAAAACCAGATGAGCCACGTCGGTTCGATCATTGCCAAGCCGACGGTCATGAATACGCCGAGTACGGTCAGTGGCCACATTTGTGCCGACGCTTCCGACCACGATACGCCGGTTTCGGATCGTTGCTGGGCGGTCCATTTCACATTGTGTCCGGCCAGCACTGAAAACACGCACCGGGCGTGGTACACCGCAATCATGGGTGCGAGGACTGTAGACAGTAGCGTCTCGAGGATCGCACTGGTGACAATGGGACCGACGCCTCCGAGACGTTTGCGTTCTTGTCGGTCCATGCATAACGTGGCAACCGCGATCGCTTTGGGAAGCAGCAGCAAAGCCATCGAGCCGACGAATAAGGTGACACACACCGCAGTTGCACCGTCCCAGGAGCCTGCCTGTCCGAGTCGTGAATTGATGATCGCCGCGACCAAAGTTGTCGCGAGAAAGATTAACCACAACGGTGCGGCAACATACGAGAGGATCCCGCTGAGAAAATGCATGCGAGAAACCGGGTGGATCCGTTCGGCGAGCATGATTCGCCAATGCTGCAGGTTGCCCTGGCACCAGCGATGGTCCCGCTTCACAAAATCGAGCAACGTGGTCGGGCATTCTTCGTAGCTGCCGCCGAGATCGTTGGCCAGTTTGACTTTCCATCCTGCTTTGACCATCAACGCGGCTTCGACAAAGTCATGACTCAGGATCTCGCCGCCCAGTGGAGGCAAACCGCTCAACACCGGCAGGCTGCAGTGTCGCATGAAGGCACTTGTACGAATGATCGCGTTGTGTCCCCAATAGTTTCCACGGTCACCGGCAAACCGGTCGAAACCTTCGGCAAACATCGGCCCATACACCGCCGCCGCGAATTGCTGTAGGCGAGCGAAAAGCGAACGTCGCCCCACCGGCACCGGTGGAACCTGCAGAATCCCGATCGCGTCATCGGCATCCATTCGGCGTACCATTTCCACGATCGTATCGCCCGAAATGAGGCTGTCGGCGTCGAGGACAATCATGTACCGGTATTGGACGCCCCAATTCTCACAGAAGTCGGCGACGTTGCCCGCCTTACGGGCGGTGTTTTCCGAGCGGTGTCGATAGTAAATACCAACGTCGCCCTGAGCAGGATTCTCTTCACCCACGGCGGCCGGGTTATCGAGATGTCCGCCGTTGGTGTGGATGCCCAACCGATCGGTCAGTTCCGACCAACACCACTCCTCCTCCAACCAAACGTCGGGATCCGTTGAATCGCTGAGCACGAAGAAATCGAATCCGCCGGGATGGTCTCGCTCCAACAACTGTTCTCGCATCGCCGCGATCGCAGCGAACACCCGTGTTGGTGACTCATTGTAAACCGGCATTAAAATCGCGGTGCGACGCGACGGGTTGTCGTCTCGTTGAGCGTTCTCAGGTGTCTGTTGCTTTTTGGTTGACCATTTGCCGAGGAAGCCTTCCATCGCTAGCGAAAACGAAAACGCGATCCAACCGAAGAGCACGACAAAGAGCAGCATGCTCATCGCTTCGAAGAAACGAAGTGAGTTGTCAGCGATCGCGATCGTGTAGAACGCACAGCATCCGACTAACCACAATAGGAACGATGTGACGAGCACTCGCCATCGTGACGCAATGACGTCGGCGGTCGACTCGTCGCGGTTGAGTCCAGGGGCGGTCATGATGGTTCCAGTTGAACGTTGGGAGAAGCTTTGGTGAAGAGAAGAGTTTCGCGTCGGTCAGTTGCGTCGAAGACGGTTGCACCCAAAACGAGCGACGCGGGGGTGAGTCGCGCGTGCCGAGAGACCGGCTTTGTCGAGAACCGCTCTGTCGTTTCGGCGCAGACCGGGGGTACGATCGACCGATGCGTTGCGCGCAGCCTCGCCGGCAGGCTCTGCCATGCGAGGCTGCGTCAACGCGATTGATCGTTAACGATGACTGATCGACGACGACGATCGACCTACATCAGAGCGACGTAGGGAGATCCATCCGCCGCGGGTTTGCAGTCATCATGGTCGATGATTCTCCGGCCCCTAACGACCTCGTCGTGATGAGTCGTTGGCGACTCGAAAGGTTTCGTGCTGCGGCAGGAAGATGCTCCGCAGCAACATTTGCGAGCCCTCCATAATCGAGCGTGACCACCAATCCCATCGCAACGGAGCGGCCATCCGAATGGGTTCGGGATGGTTCATCGAACGTTGCATGATCGGCGGAACGCTTCTCTTGCTCGTCGATTGGAATGTTGATGCGATGCCCGATCCTTCGGCGCGTTGATGTTGTTGATTCGTGTCCATGACAGAAGCCTTTTCGATAGAAGAGTGTCGGGACATTGAGAAGAGTTTGACGTCCCGGTTGTCGGTTCATCCCGATGGGTATCGAGTAACTTCAAAGCGTGTGCCAAAGTAGTCGTCAACCTAGTGCAGTTGCATGCAACTAAAATTGGCAGGCGAGAAACCGCGGTTCGAAAGCACGTTTTATTGCGAGATGGTTCCACATTAGGGGCGGACGAGGTGTGTGTCGGCGACCATGCCGCGGAGGACCACCAAATCTTCATTTTGGGGCTCCCTATGCAGAAAAAGGATGCTATTTCAGTAGTGTGGACATCGGTTTGATTTATCACGTCCGACGTGATCGTAAATTGACCATGATGCCCAACACTTACTAAGCGTTTGGCGGAAAATGCTCCAAAATTGAGCACTCGACAGCGATACCAGTGAACAGGTTTCACCCGGCTGTCGTATCGAACAAGCCTATTGGCGTCGATTCTCGCAGTGTGGCGGCTGCAAAGGACAGATTGACGGCAGTTGGGCCCTTTCAGTATCCTTCGGGCCGCGGTGACGGCGAACCATTTTCAACCCGGTTCGACTTTCTCGCGTTCCCTCCTGAAATTTCCTATCCCGCCTGCTTCCCGCCTCGCCTCGTGCCTTATGTCTACTCCGAAATTTGCCTCGTCGCAGCTTCTCGGCACATTGACTCGCCGCCGTTTCATTTCTAGCGTTGTTGCGGCCTCCGCACCTCTCGTATGCGGTTCTTCCCTCGGCGGATCTTCCGTGGTGCACGACGACCCATTTTTGACCGACCTTCGCAAACGCTGCTACCGGTATTTTCTCGATGCGGCAGACCCGGTAACCGGGTTTATTAGCGACCGTGGGATGCGCAACGGTGGCGGTTTCAGCGAACATGCGAGTTCGGCGAGTTGCGGGTTTGGGCTCGCCGCGTACGCGATCGCTCCGGAATCAGGACTCGAGAGTTTTGAGAGTGCTCGCGAACGATCGCGAATCATGCTGCGGTCTTTGGTCGATGTGGCCGAGCACCACAACGGATTCGTCTATCACTTCATCGGCCGCAGCGACGGCGGGCGACGCATGAACAGCGAAGCCTCCACGGTCGACACCGCGTTGATGTTGGCGGGGGTGATCTGCAGCGAAACGACGTTCGGCGATGACATCGAAATCAAGAATCTCTGTCAGGAACTGATCACCCGCACCAATTGGCAATCAATGCTGGGCGATGGTAACTGCCTGCATATGGGGTGGTCGCCCGAACACGGTTTGTTGCCTTGCCAATGGGACCGGTTCAGTGAGTTGACGATCCTTGTTTTGATGGCGATCGGCGCCCCCAACCATGCGATCGATCCTTCGGCATGGAACGCGTGGAAACGCGACCGGATGTTGGTGCATCGCGGCGAAACATTCTTGAGCTATCCGCCGTTGTTCGTTCATCAATACCCGATGGCATTCTTCGACTTCCGTGACGTTCGCAGTCCGAGCGGACGTAGCTATTGGCGGAACTCGATCACCGCTCATCACGCCCAAATCGAGTTCCTCTCGCAACTCGCCGAACGTTTTCCCGACGAGATGGGACACTACAGCGAGAACCTGTGGGGGATCACGAGCAGCGATTCGGTGTCCGGCTATCGCGATTGGGGTGGGCCGTACGAGGACAACCGTTTCGAACCCGACCGCGGTATCGACGGAACAGTCGTTCCGAGTGCGTCGGCGGGCGGACTCGCGGTCGTTCCTGACGAAGCGATCGCCACACTTCGATATCAACGTGATCACTTTGGCGATCGAGTCTACGGACGCTATGGATTCGCCAACGCGTTCAATCCCGCCACGGGCTGGGTCAGCCGTGACGTGATCGGAATCGACACCGGCATCTCTCTCTTGATGGCTGAAAATTTACGCAGCGGTGGCGTATGGAGCGCTTTCATGAAGCATCCGCTGCCACAACGGGCGTTCCGATTGGCCGGTTTTACACCAGTCTGATTTTGGCGTACGAGCGACGCCGGTTCGCGATGGTTTGCCGGTGTCTACGCGATGTTCTCTTAAGGCGATGTCTTCGCCTTCAATGCGGTTTTATGCGCGGCATGGCGACATGCTTGGCAGCGAATAAGATTGTGCCGAAACCGGCATCGATAACGAACATCGATCACGGTCCGGACGGAAACCAACCAGGCGTTTTCGGCGCAGGATTCGCACTTTGGGCGAGCGAGGCACTTTCTCTTCTCTCCTCCTCAACTGCCCCAACCGCGCATGGTCACTCGACACATCAGCACCGCTAATGGTGCAATCGCAACGCTACTGCTCGGCTCCACGCTCCTGCTTTCCTCGACGTTGCTGTTCAGCGTATACGGCACCGCAACCGCCGAGCAGCCACCTTTGTTTGCCGCCAATCGCACGGCGTCGTCCTCTCTGCGGCGTGCTCATCAGCCTGAACTTCGCATTTCCGAGTTCCGCGATTTGCAGGAGTTCGCCAAACGAGTTGCGGCGTCTGAGTATGTCCCCGAGCCGCCGCTCATTCCGGTGCTCGCAAACATGGATTACGAACAGTATCGCGAGATTCAGTTCCGGCACGAACAAGGCGTCTGGAACGATTCGAAGCACCCGTTTTGGCTGGAGTTCTTCCACCGCGGCTTCGTTCAAAAAGATCGCGTCAATGTGTTTGCTGTTGATCAGTTCTCGCGAACCGGGACCGCAAAGCAGTTGCATTATCACCCGAGCCAGTTTCGCTTTGGCGGTGCCGCCGCCGACCTCTCGGTTCCGGCGTCGGTCGGCTACGCGGGGATCAAGATCGCAGGTCGCTTTGAGCCGGAGGGTGACCCGCAGGAACTGCTGACGTTTCTCGGATCGAGTTATTTTCGGTCTCGCACCGCAGACACCGTGTACGGAACCTCGGCGCGGGGCTTGGCCGTGAACATAGGGATGAACCAGGACGAAGAATTTCCCGACTTCCGCTCCTTCTGGGTTCAGGAGCCTAGCCCGAGCGACCGGGTTGTTCGAGTGCTTGCGCTGATGGACAGTCCGTCGCTGACCGGTGCCTATGAGTTTTCGGTCGACCCCGGACAGAATGTGTCGCAAATGGACGTGAGGGCAACGCTCTACTTTCGAGACGTACCTAACAAGGTCGCTATCGCGCCACTGACGAGCATGTGGATTTGGGGCGATGGGTTGCAGGGCCCCAAGCTCGATGAACGTCCTTCGGTACATGACTGTGACGGATTGCTGATCCACGAAGGCGACCGTTGGATGTGGCGAGGCCTCGCGCGTCTGCCTTATCCGTCGGTCACCAGCACGTCCGTCAATCAGGTTCACGGCTTTGGGCTGTTGCAGCGAGACCGCGACGTCGAGCACTTCCGTGACTCCAATGCTCGCTATCACGAGAGACCAAGTGTTTGGGTCCGTCCCAACGAGTCATGGGGCGCCGGACGGATCGAACTGCTTGAAATACCGGGAGCCCACGAGGGGATCGACAACATCGGGGCATACTTCGTTAGCGACTCACCGGTCGATGCAAACCGGCCATTGGAATTGAACTACACGGTTTTCTTCTTCTCCGAAGAGTCGGCTCTCTCGTCCGCCGTCGTGCCGAAAAACGAAAGCGGGCTTCCTTTGTTGACGTGCCGAGAGTTTGACGTGCAGCGCGACGACAGGCTTATCCGAATGCGATTCGATTTCAATCGCACCGCGCAGCGGTACGTCGATGAGGTGTCCGCCGGAGTCTCGTCTGTCGAAGAGAATGTGTCTCTCGCTGCCGAACCGGAGGAGGAACGCTTGGTCTCCGATGCGGAGAATATCGCCGCGTCCGACAGCAAATTCGATCCGTTGGTTCGATTGGTTCGCGGGAAGCTGGTTGATCGTAAAGTGGTGCAAACGGGCGACCGCGTGTCGGTCGAGATCGCATTCGAGGCGACCGAAGACGCACCGATTGAGATCGAGATGACCTTGAACGATGCAGACGGAATCCCGCAGAGTGAAACGTTCCGGTATCTCTGCCCGAGAGGCACCCCCAATTTTGTCTATCCCGCCGTATATACGAGGCAGGAGTAAGCTAGAATTGGAGCATGCCAGACGCTCCAGTTCCCAAACCTCTCGCTTCTCGATCGGATGACGTATCGAGCGATACGCCGGACGGCAAATTGAATGAAAACGCCGTTGGTGAAACGATCTGTGCGCGCATTCCGTTGCCATCGGATGCATCGCTCGAAGTCGTGTTGGCGTTTTTCATTGAACGTCGCGAGGCAGGGATCCCCGTCCGTCTCGATGAGATAGTGGATCGGTTCCCGCAACATGCCGAGCCGCTGCGCAGCTTCTTTGCCAACCAACAGTGGTTCGATCCGGCAACCAAGCCCGCTAGAGATTCGCTCATCGGTGAAGTCCTTGATGACTTCGTTCTTAAACGAGAAATCGCCCGAGGAGGCATGGGGACCGTTTACGAGGCGACGCAGCAAAGTCTCCGTCGTGACGTCGCGGTTAAATTGATCAGCGACGGTTTGCTCGCCGATGACGAACTGAAGATGCGGTTTCGGATCGAAGCGGAGGCCGCCGCCACGCTCTCTCACCCGAACATTCTTCCGATTCACGCAATCGGTTGCTGGCGTGGGATGGACTATTTCGTGATGCCGCTGGTCAGCGGTCGATCACTGCAGGCAACCGTCAAAGAACGAAAAGGACATCTCGAGGTCAACGCGGCGAACACACGTTTGTCTGGATGCGAGATGACCGAACGTGAGGCGGTTCGTCAATCGATACAGATTGCCCGCGATATCGCCCGAGCGGTCGGGTACGCTCATCGCCGTGGCATTATCCACCGTGATCTCAAGCCGGACAACGTTCTAATCGATGACGACGGTCTCCCGAAGATTGTCGATTTTGGTTTGGCGAAATGGCACCGAGATGAACCGGGCGTCACGTTGGACGGACAGATTCTCGGCACACCGCACTACATGAGTCCCGAGCAGGCGCGGGGCGAGTCGGACGTCACGGCGGCGACCGATATCTACTCGGTAGGCGGCATCCTGTTCGCCTTGTTGACCGGCACCCCTCCTCATCGCGGCGACTCGACTGCCGAGGTCCTTTCGAGCGTTCTCGGTGCCGACGCTCCGTCGCTCCGCATGAATTGGCCGGGCGGCATGCCGAGAATTTCCGAACTTTCGGACCTCGAGCATGTTCTTTGCCGAGCCATGGCTCCCCGTCGAACAGACCGATATCGATGGGCAGACGAGTTTGCCGACGATCTCGACCGAATCCTTAATGGTGAACCCCCGTCGGCAGGAAAAGACGGCATCGTCTCCAAAGTCGCACGAGAACTAACACGTGACCAGCATCAGGCAACGTTCGCCAACTGGGGGCGCGCATTACTTCGCATTGGCGCGATTGTGTTGGCCGCACACGTGGTGATGTTCATCATACAGGAGTCAATGTCGCCGTCCGGTTTGCAGTCGATGCAGTCCTCGGCCCTGAGCAGTGCGTCCATCCTCGGCTATTTCATCCCTCGGCTTTTGATGCTGCTAGGAATCGCCTGGTCGATCCACTACGCACGTGACGGCGAGTGGATGCCGCAGGGAAATGCCGAACGCCCGGTTTGGTCAATCTGGCTGGGGTATCTCGCGACCATGACGATGGTCAACATCCTTTGGGGTTGGGGATTTCTAGAGCATCCCGATGTGATGGTCTTCGCTAGCATCCTGAGCGGTTTTGGCTTCTTCGCGATGGCGGGGCATGTTTGGGGAGGCAACGCGATCTCGGGTTTGATGTTCTTCGCCCTTGCGGCCTGCAGTGCGGTTTGGCCGCGTTTGAGCCCTCTCTTTTTGGGCGGAGGTTGGATGATTGCGATGGCGGTCCTCGGTAACCGCTATGCCGCCCCACAATCACCCGCTGGTACTTTCGAGCAATCGCCGAAGTAAATCGTCCTTATCGGTACAACCGTTACGGATAACCTGGGCGTGAAAGTTTCCGCTACCCAAAGTGATCGCATTGGTTGCCTAAAACGGGTGTGTCACGTTTCCCGTCGTAGATTTGCGTGAGTCGGTTTAGACATCTCGCAAAGGACAGCACTCAATGCGCACGAACACAGCACCAGCCCGCCCCGAAACCAGTCGCCAGGAACAGTTCGAAGAAATCAAACGCCGTATTCACGGTAAACTGGTCGATAAACTCGATCTCTCTCGTGTTGGTGACCTTCAAGGGGACACACTCAAAAGAGAAATCCGTATGGTCGTCGAGCATCTCTGCGATGCCGAAGACACCCTGCTCAACCGTCAGGAAAGGGAACGGATTGTCGATGAAGTTCTCGATGAAACCTTCGGTCTCGGACCTCTCGAACTGATTTTGAAAGACCCCAAAGTCAGCGATATTCTGATCAACGGTCCGAAAAACATCTACGTCGAAAAAGGCGGCCAGATGCAGAAGACCGACGTGGAATTCCGCGACGGGAAGCACCTTCTGCAGATCATCGACCGTATCGTGAGCAAGGTTGGACGTCGTGTTGACGAGACCTGCCCGATGGTGGATGCCCGTCTCGAAGACGGCTCTCGGGTTAACGCGATCATCCCGCCACTGGCACTCGATGGTGCGGCCGTTTCGATTCGTCGATTCGGTAGCAACCCGCTCAAGCTCGAAGACCTGCTCAACTACCGTGCGTTCACGCCCGAAATGGTGATGCTGCTCGAAGGTTGTATCAAAGCGCGATTGAACATGATCATCGCGGGTGGTACCGGTTCGGGTAAAACGACGCTCCTCAACACACTTTCATCGTTCATCGGCCACGAAGACCGGATTGTGACGATCGAGGATGCGGCTGAATTGCAACTGCAACAAGACCATGTTGTTCGATTGGAAACTCGTCCACCCAACATCGAAGGGTCCGGCGCCGTCACCGCAACGGACCTCGTTAAAAACGCCCTGCGGATGCGTCCTGAACGAATCATCATCGGGGAATGCCGTGGTGGGGAAACGTTGGACATGTTGCAGGCGATGAACACCGGTCACGACGGATCGCTCACTACGATTCACGCCAACACGCCACGTGACGCGATCGCACGTCTCGAAACGCTGGTCATGATGGCCGGGTTCGAACTGCCCGTCAAAGCCATCCGTCAACAGGTATCCGGTGCGGTGGACGTGTTGATCCAGGCTAACCGATTGCAGGGTGGCCCTCGACGGGTAACCGCCATTACCGAAGTCGTCGGTATGGAACAAGACACCATCGTGCTTCAAGACATCTATCGCTACCGCCAAATGGGCATCAACGAAGAAGGCAAGGCACACGGCGTGTTCGAATGCCCCGGCGTTCGCCCTGGTTTCATGAGCAAACTCGAGTCCGCAGGTGTGCGTTTGCCTAGCAGCGCGTTCCGCGAACGAGTCATGATGGAAGCTTAACGAACAAGCGAAGATGTTGACCGGGGGGAACCGTTCGCATTTCCCCCGCGGTCAACGCGCCGTTGTTCGACGATCTCTTTTTTCACTCTTCTCCAAGTTTCAGTTTTCCCATGTCCTCGCTCATCATCATTGCCGCCGTCGGTGTTTTCGTTGCTGCCATGGTCGCGTTTGCCGCTTCCGTGCTAATGCCATCCGAAGAGACGACCGCGACCGAAGATCGACTTGCCGCTCTGGCAACGAATAATCGCGGAGGCACGCAAGAGAAAAGCCAATCTCTGCTATTGGTGGACGATATGGATAAAGCGAGGTCGCTACTCGACCGAGTCATGGATCACGTCCCGGCTGTTCACAAGTATCTCGAACAGGCCGACATGAACATCACCATGGTGCAGTTCATGGGAATGTGTGGTGCCTGCTTCTTGGCCGGTGTTGTCATCTGCGTGATGTCCCCCGTACCGGTATTGCTCGGTCCTGTCTTGGGTCTGTTTCTCGCGACTCTTCCGTTGGGTGTTGTGCTGTTTAAACGGAAGAAACGACTCGCCCGATTTGGTCAGCAGATTCCCGAGGCACTCGAACTACTCGGTCGATCTCTTCGTGCCGGTCACTCTCTACAGGCCGGTTTCGGATTGGTCGGTGAGGAAATGGAACCGCCGTTGGCTACCGAGTTTAAACGCTGCTACGAAGAGCAGAAGTTCGGCATTCCGCTGGACGAATCGATTGAAGACATGGCCGAACGTATTCCCAACATGGACATTCGGTTCTTTGCAACGGCCGTTATTCTACAACGTCAAACCGGGGGTGACTTGAGCGAGATCCTCGACAAGATCGGCCACCTGGTTCGCGAGCGTTTGCAGATCCTCGGCACGATCCAAGCTCTCACTGGGGAAGGTCGGATGAGTGGTGCGGTTTTGCTCGCGTTGCCGCCGGTTCTTTTCCTGACGATGCTCAAACTCAACTATGACTACGTAATGATGCTGTTCACCGACGACCTCGGTCGATACGCACTCGGTGCCGCGATCGTGTCACAGATCATCGGTGCGTTGGTGATCAAGAAGATTATCACGATCAAGGTTTAACTTTTGTTCCGCGCCGTTTCCCATTCATTCATCCAATCCATCGTCACTCCCATGTTCACACTCCTCGCTGAAAACGCCGCCCCGGGATTCATTAACCCGATGCTACTGACTACCGTGGCGATCTTCCTGGGCGTCGCTTCGATTTCCTGGTTGGTCATCAACAAAATCAGTGGTTCCGACCAGGAGCCTGCGGAATCACGTTTGGACCGAATGAAACAGGCCAAACGCGGCATTCGAAACATCGAAGCCGACGAGAAAGCACGCAG
>NZ_ANOH01000284.1 GCF_000346505.1 Aporhodopirellula sallentina SM41 | reverse complement strand
GTGGTAGTTGAAGATTTCAACGGACTGTGGGCATGGCCAACATCGAAGAAAGACCAGAAAATGTCAGCCTTTAAGAGGCGGTAGGCTACTGCCAGATAACAATGCGATGCACGCGAAGCCCGACTTGCGCGTGGTTTTGAAATGGACGATCGCTGGTTCGGGCTCGGTGATCGCTGACGTTATCCGACTAGGCGCAGACGTCGCCTCGTTAACCAACCTCGCCCACTATAGACACTGACGCGATACGCCTTCCGACAATGGTGGTTCCGTGCTGCTCCTGCTAATTCTCATCTGCACCGGGGCGCTCGGTCTGCTTGATCGGTTTCGTGCCCGCGATGCTTCCCACCCATATTCACGATTCGGGCTGCGCAATTCTTACCTTTGCTCGCCATCTCACATTGTTGTCCTTGGCTATATTTACTTGCACTACTTTCTGATGCTCGTACTTCTACCCGTGATGCTGCCTTCGACTGGCTCATTGCTCTGGCACTCACACGCGTTCGGCCCCGTCTCCTTGTCTACGGTCGGTCGTTTGATGGCGTCTGCCGTGCTAATGTATTCCATCGCTTCATACATTTTCCGTCCGATCCGCAACTGCCGATTGCGTTTCGCTGATTCGCTCGTTGCTTCGTTCGAGATTGTCTTCATTTGTTCGACGTTCTTGGCCGCACCACAAAACGGCGGATAACCAAGCCATGCACACGGAGCACGGCTTGCGAGTTTTCGCAAATGGATACATCACTCTCCGTGCCCGGTGATGGCAAACGTTATCCGACTGAAGCACTCGCAATGCTGACATCCACGGCAATCTTCCTTGGTGCGTTAGCCGTTCCATCGGTCGCTTACTTATTTCGACGGCATCTCCTACGCCCCGAAGCGGAGCCGCTAGTGTTCATCCTAGCTTGCGTTGTCGCGTACATCGCGCTGGTTGTTTCGATCCCCGTACGCCGTGCCGAAATCGAACATGCGGCATTGGCGTTTGATGCTTCTGACAGCTCGGCCCAAGCTGAGGCGGCACGTCGTCGCGTAAGCAACGACACTGGCTTGACGCTCGCACCCATTACCGGTCTATTCATCATCCCGATTTGGTCTTTACTGACTTATACTGGTTTGGCGACGATTCACTGGGTCGCGACCGCTTTTGCTCGCATCAAGAATGCGGATAACCATGACATGCACCGGAGTGGCGGTGGTTAGCTTTTTCGTTTGCTTGCAAGTCGTTCGCCGCCACCCGGTGATGTCGACCGTTATCGGTACGAGATGCGCTCGGGAAAGATGCGCTACCCAAGAGTTGCTCAGACGAACATTAGATTCCAAACGCGTTGTTCAACCACGCTTCGTTTTCTTGAACTCAACACCTTACAAAAGACATGCTAGACTGCTCTCTGATGGCCGCGTCACCGACGGGGCCGAAGGCCAGGCAGACGACACACGCGGCACGTTGCGCATGGACGGATGCTCGAGACTGTTGCGCTC
>NZ_ANOH01000283.1 GCF_000346505.1 Aporhodopirellula sallentina SM41 | reverse complement strand
CTTCAATCGTACACGCCGCCGCTTTCTTAATGAACACATCACCTTGCCTCGCATTTTCAAACGCAAACTTAACTAACGCGACGGAATCACGAAGCGGCAGTAGAAACCTTGTCATCTTCGGATCTGTGATCGTGATTGGCCCCCCCTGACGGATCTGCCGAATAAAAAGCGGAATAACCGAACCACGTGAGTACATGACATTGCCGTAACGGACGCTACAGACGCGAGTAGCACTGGCGTCGTCGTCTAAACGGCGGGCAACGCTTTGCGCCACTTTTTCCATGACTGCTTTTGTCATTCCCATCGCGTTAACAGGATATACCGCCTTGTCCGTACCAAGACAGACAATGCAATCAACATGATGAGCAACCGCCGACTCAATCACGTTGTTACTGCCAACAATATTGGTTTCGACAGCTTGCATCGGAAAGAACTCGCAACTGGGAACCTGCTTGAGCGCAGCAGCATGAAACACCAGACCAACCCCCTCCATTGCGTGATCGACACTCTGACGCGACCGAACGTCCCCGATATAGAACTTCAGTCGCTTATCAGCAAACTGATTGCGCATTTCATCTTGCTTGCACTCATCGCGACTAAAAACACGCACCTCCTCATAACCAGCATGCAGAAGATCGACGGCCATGGTCTTTCCAAAAGACCCTGTTCCACCTGTAATAAGAACTGCTCTACCGATAGACGAAGCTACAGAAGCCATACCTAAACTCCAAAAACAGATAAGAGCAACGACGCCGGTCGCTAGATCGAAACGTCACGAATAAAAACAGGCAGCAAGAAAACATCGACAAAAATGCCGAACCCAACTTGCGAACCGACGAAATCGGCTCCCAGCCGCCAATCGGCGTCATACGTAATAAAAACCGTTTTCGCTCGCATCCGCATACGACGCGCACACTATAATCTGAACACTCTCAACAAGAATTATAAAACCAGCCATTTCCACAATTACTCCTGCACTCTGCATTCGCAAGCCCCACAAAAAACCAAACACTACTACCAGCGGAAAGAATACTATTCCCGACAATTCCCGGACTCATTCGCACGATCTAGCACTTCGACCAGAAAGCCACTAGCCGGCACTCAAATGTTCTATTTCGTGGAGGACAACAAGCCTCTCAACACAATGCTAGCACTACCTTAACCTGTGTTGAAAAATGTTTTCTGTACCACACTACCCTGCATTTGCTTTTTATATGCATCTACAAATTCACTATCCGAGAGCAACTCCGCGTACACGCCCCCATACCACTTCTTTTCACCACGATTCTCATCAATGATACGCACAGAACGCCCAAGAAACCCCTCGATAGTCCTCCCCCCCCCCTCTGAACGAAGGTGATCTACCGTCAGGAGCAGACACCGGTATCGCCCTTTTTCGAAGACAGCAAACCCTTGCGATTTATCGAATGCGATCTCGTCCAACCTGACCCCGACAAACCTACAAAACTCTTTTTGAAACCAACTATCAGCACTCTCATGCTCGAAAGACTGAAGAAAAACTTGCTTGAGCAAGGCGAGACCCTCGACTTTCTTGCTAGCCCTTCGTGTAGAAAAGTAATCCACGTACCAGAACGCAAGATCCTCAAAAAACATTGACAAATTTCGCGACCATGGCTCTCGAACCGGCACTATAATGTCGATTTTCTCACGGCGCCGTAAAAGCAATCGACGCACAAATCGATCCATCGGCAACCCAAGAAATCGATACGCAAGCGAAAAACGATATCGCAAACCACAAGGACACGGCACCATCCCATACAAATCATGCACATTTACAGCACCTTCAATTGAAGAAGCCAAAGCTGTAGAACCAACCTTACCAAACTGATAGATGAGCACTAACTGTTTGCAACTATAACGACGCAGAAAACCCTTGATCATTGGACACACCCTTACCTTACTCAATAGCTTGACAGCTCGCACATTGACTAGAATGATCGCGAGCCACGCTAGCCAGGAACTGAAACGTCATATCGGACGTTCTGGCCCACGAATAACCCGAGGCCGCTCTATTCGCGGCGACTGCGTTTTTCCGACACAACTCTGGCGAGACTAAATACGACTCGATAGCATCAGCAATACTACTTGCAGAACTTACATCACAGTACACTCCAGAATCACCAAGCACTTGTGGCATTGGCGAATAGGTTGATGCAACAATCGGTAGCGATGCAGCCATAGACTCCAACAAAATATTTGGCAGATTCTCGCACGAAGAAGCGAAGACTGACATATCAGCCTCGCGATAGACTTTCGGCAACTCGTCGAATGACACTTTCCCCACGTGGCGTACTATCTCTCTTCCTGCGTTTCCATTGGCTGCACGAATTCGAGAAAGCACATTTTCGTAGTAAGTTTCGTCATACACGCCCCCAACCAAGGACAACGACAACGACGGCCAACGCTCGGCCAGCCTACTCACCGCTTCGACCACTTCCAACTGATGCTTATAGCCATTGATTGTTGAGACGTAGACTATTCGATAATCGCCGTGTGGATTCGCTGCATCCTTGAAAGACGGCCGATCAACGAAAAAACACTTATCCACTCCATGAGGAATCTCCCGGTTACCAATGTCCGGGATGGGAAACTGAGATCGAATTAAATCTAGCGCGAAGCCTGTAAGAAAAATCCGCCCAGCTGCCTTGCTGAGCGATCGCCCCTGAAGAACCCGAAGAACCTCAAGACGCAACCTTGAACGCCCCCACCTAACTGATCGACGCTCTGAGTCCGCAAAAGGCTGCAAATTCTGAGACATGACGACGTTCGGAACTTTCGTCTTAAGGGCAATCCCTCCCGGAACAAATAATACTTGGCATCGCTTCTCCAGGTCACTTCGGAGCCTAAACGTTCTCCAAAAATAACGCTGCAACAATCCCCTCTCAAACTCAGGGACAGAAACAATCTCAAGCCATGGGCGCCTATCATATGCATCGTGGACCGAACAGGGTGCCCAGAGCACTACACGACCTACACCGTGCGACGATGGCCTAGCATGACGAAGCACTTCGGAAAGATGCTTAACACCGCCCCCTCCCCGTATATTTGACGCATCTATACCAATAGTCAACAAGCGTTCCATTTAAGTATACCCTAACCCGTTCATTCGATCCCCGGCATAGGACATCAACGTCGCTAGCGCATCCGAATCAAAATAGTTCACCCAATCCCCTGCTACACCTTTTCTCAAAAATGCGCCTTTGACTTCGACACCAGACCTCCGCCCAGATTGCTTTGCGAACGAATGCGCCTCAACAACACGCCTTACGCTCGCTTCCCTATCACCCGAAAAACAACTGAGGAACTCCAAGCTTAGCAATGCGTCAACAGGATTTTGCAAAACGTCCTCGTACTTTAAAACATCACAATCCTGGCAGGACCAATAATCGTAGAAATCACTCCAAGTGAACGCAGGTGAATAAGGATCCTCAAAACACCACCTGACGAATTTTTGCATATTTGATTTCACGTTGCCTGCATCAACAATTCCCGAACGTCGACGACAGCTGGCAACAAAACTAGGCTGAACGTGAGAATTACCAACAATAGAATGAAAGTACCACGACACCATGACATCCCTTGGATCTCTCCAAACCACAAGGGCGTTCTTAACAGGAAAACGAACTAGCACATGGCCGTGAAACAGCGAAGATCTGCTCGCCGGGAACCGATTTCTAGGAAAGTCAATCTGCAGTAGATCTGAGACCATCCCACTGATCCACGACCCCCCAGACTTCGGAAACTCAGCAACCTGCAATGAGCTCTGCCGATCACAACAGTAGCGAACAAAAAACTGCCGATATGCAGCTTCCGCCCTGATTATCCAACGCGACCGCTTTGAGTTCCCGGACATTTCATACACTCTAATTGCGAAAAAACGAACAACTAAACAAAGCGACCTAGGAGCGCCAAATCAGGACCACAGCCCGTTCATGCAGGCATCCGAGACAACGCCATCGCAAGATACATTTCATCGATCTCATAAGCAGACCGAGCAATCTCAAACGCCCCTGAATCAAGGCGAGTTGCCTCATCGCTCATACTTGGACTCTTGTTCAACTGCTTTACATCCGCAATCCCGGCTTGCCTCGCATCCGAAGCCAATTTCTCGGTGCGTATGAAATGAACCGGCAACTCTGTAGCGAATACTCCTTGAGCGAAATAATATTGCGGGCGAAAAAAATAATGCTCTTTAACCATGACGCGAAAATCACTGGAACAAACAAAACCACTCAAACTTTCATACCTACGAACAGGGCGCAAGGGCGCAAGACTGCTCGCCTGAGAGCGTTTGCGAGAATATTTAAATATCGACCTTAGCCGTGCGATAGGATCACGAATTGTCACGACCACTCGCTCTACAGAAACCTTTTTAGTGTCCAGATGCTGAGCAAATGTGAAATGCCCGGGATCCTTTTCATATCCCAGGGCCTTGGAGACGCTCATCCCTCCCGTTTTAGGAGCATGAACCAAAATGGTCGGCGAACGACATTGCGCATGCAGTTGCCGCAGATACCTATGGCGATACCGCGCCAAGTGCGCCCTGCAAGTGACCTTCAACGGGAGATTCTCCAAACCTAACAAAAGAAGACCTTTTTATACACGCGGTACATCAACAAATTTTTAGTTGAGTATGAGATTGCGATCGCCAAGCAAAACCCCACAGGACCGAAAAGAAAGGTCATCAAACAACACAAAACGACCGTAACAACCATTGTGCAAAGCGAAATTCTCTCAAGCATTTTTTCTTGATTAGCCATACTTAAAACCATACCTAACGGACCACACGCAAGGTTAATCGCATTCCCTAACAGCACAACCACCACAAGCGGAACTGACACCAACCCAGCGTTTACCCAATCCGCTAAAAACCAATCTATAAACGCCAAATTAATCAGCACAAGCAATACAGCCAAGCCGACACAAACCCTGCTAACGCTCCATACCAATAACTTTAATTGATCAATTTTCTTCTCGCCATACAACTGCGCCAATGGCGCAGCTATCAAAGGATTTACAATCGAAAGCACTAGCATAACTGGCGTTGCGAGACGCTCCGAAAGCCGAACCACCCCCAGCTCCTTGCCATCAAAGAAGAATCCAGCCAACAGAAAAAGCCCACCAAATGTACCATATGTAAGTAATTGAATAGCCAAAAACCGTGGACCGGCCGTTTGAATTTCCCGCGTAATCTTCCTTAACTCTTCGGCAGCGTGATCGCAACTCGATTTGCGAATACAGCGACTCTCGACCCACTGGACCATCAAAAGCGCCGACAGCGCAACAGCCCAATACACACAGATGTAAACCACCACAATTAACCAGAGCGGCACAAGACCAGCGAAAACTTCAAAGCGCGTGAGCGCTAGGATTGTTGACGCAGTCAACAAGGCTACAACACCTGGGGTCAGCATGAGCGAGACATCAACCAACGACTTACTCTTAAAATGCTCAGATGCCAACGCAAGCAAAACCGATGCGGGCACACACGCACCAAAAAACAAGCCGACGTAGGCACCGGAAACGCTACTAAACTGCAGATACCCCCAAAACGCTAACGCTCCTATACCTCCTAGCACCACACCACGACGAACCATGCAATTCCGAACAATGCCAAACACTAAATGAAGCGACACCAAGTCTTCCCGAAGTTGCATTCGACTTCCGGCCCGAAGATAGGCCACGCCCATTCCCCCACGGGCAAGAAGTCCCATAAAGGTCAACCCGCTCTGCAAAACAGTGAACAGGCCAAGACTCTCTATTGTCGCAAATTCCGTGATAGCAACCGCAAGCAGCAAACTACCTGACGCAGATGTGGCGCGGACAAAAAAAACCAATGCCAACCTCAAAAGCTTCAATATCGCTGAAGCGTTGCCGTCTCCCTTACCCAACAAAGAAGACACAGGCAACGACGGCGAAACTGCGCCATTTTCCGCTACAGGCCTAGCCATGCCCGGCAAGACCTCGAGATCGATTCGCAACTTTGGCGATAAAAATAAGCAAGAAACAGAAAGCGAACGCACCTACTATCATCTTGAAAGTAGTCTGGGAGTTAGTCCGAATAGCCCCTAGAAAAATTAAAACCACAACAGGGTAAAGCACTGAAGCCAGCCCAAACTCCCTCCTCCTGGAGTAAAGAAGCGACAAAACCAGACAAAGCAACGCGAAAACGAAGGGAGGGCCAATCCAGCCAAAATTGGCATAGGCTTCTGCGTCAACGGCAAAGTCCACTCCTGTGCTGCCTTGAAAGTAGTAGTGCTCTGGGAACCAAGTTGCAATCGAACGCTCCCTAGCCCCCAAGGGGTCGCCCGGCAAAAATGTTTGAAGGGATGTCAGATAACTGGCTCCAAAGAAATAATCATTCCGACGCGGAATCAAATCAACAACGTTCGTAAATACAGTCAAGCTTGCCGAAAATCGAGGCAGCCCCTTCGTAGTGACGTACTCGCTTACCGCACCAGAATCGAGCTCCTGCTGCTGGCTCGTTGTCGATCGATCCAACTGCACAAAATACAGCATAAAACAAGCGACCCCCAAGGCGAACACTCTAATGTGCAACAAGCGTCTACACCGATACATCGCAGCAACTAACACCGCAATCAATACAACATTCCTCTCCGACAAAAACCAACACCACACGATTTGACATAACAACATCGCAAGAACCCCCCTGACGCGACTCCTACCAAATTCCGCAACCTGAGCATCCAGAGAAATTGCGACCATAGAAGTGAGCATAGTCGACACCACCAGCAATCTATACACCGAGGCGGTTTCGTGCGACCTGCCATCGCGATGCTCTGCCTTATGGAATTCAAGCCCCCCAAACCGCAGCGCGTAAAGCATAATTGCGACGGAAAACACAACCATCAACAGAAAAGACAAGTCTCTACTGATGCATGCTATTTCTTGCCTTTTCTCACCGTTGACTCTTGTTTTCGATGGTCTTACAACGGCCGCTGAAACACCAGTAAAAGCAATTGACGACGCCGCAGCACAGGTAAGCACAGATGAAACATGGGCTTGAACAACACCAGAAGGCAAAACCCCGCTCTGCAAGAAATAGATCGACAACTGCGAGGTATATGACAACCAATAAACCAACAAAAACACCCTCGGGTCAAAAAGATCTCGCGTTTGCAAGATCCCAAAAATGGCAGGAAAAAGCGAGACAAGAGTAAACAGCAAGTATGATGATTCGATTGACGCCATAGGGAATCCAAGTATTTAAGACCGAACCAAAAAACAGGACACATTTTTTGGAACCAAATAACTAGATGACGTAAATCATGCGAAACTGGTCGACGCCAATTCTCGTTACAAATATTTTCGCGAACGGATCACATAGCGACACCACCTAGAACGACTTGCCGCGAACGTGCAAGAGCAGCATCATTCAATCGCAACTAGGTTCAGGGAAACGTTCAACACCAACCACAAGGTAAGTCACCGGCAAGCGTTAACCGGTCGAGTCCCCCTCTTTTCCGAAGAAACCCGATCCGCATCTATCCGTTCGAGCATAGAAAACAACGTTTCGCGAATCTGGTCTGGCTCCGCCTCTTCAAGGCCATTAAGAATCTCCGAAACCATTTGCATCATGTTTTCATTACTATACGGCGGTTGATATATAGCATTTACCTTTAAGTGTGCTGTCTCCATCCGGATTTCTGAATCAGACTGCAGTTCCTCAAACAGTTTTTCCCCTGGTCGCATTCCGATGACTTGTATGTCAATTCCGTCAGCAGGCAGACCGCTAAGACGTATTACATCCTTCGCAAGGTCTACGATTTTAAGCGGGTTCCCCATATCAAGAACAAACACCTCCCCACCCTTAGACATAGCCGCGGCCTGCAAAACAAGCTGACTAGCCTCTGGAATGGACATGAAAAACCGCGTCATGCGTCGGTCAGTAATGGTAATTGGACCACCGCCCCTTATTTGTCTCTGGAAGGTTGGCACGACACTTCCTGCACTTCCTAGAACATTACCAAAACGAACAGCACAAAACTTTGTCTGGGATCGACTACCAACCGTATGGATGATTTTTTCGGCCATTGCCTTAGTCGCACCCATCACATTAGCAGGACGAACAGCTTTATCAGTACTAATTAACACAAACGCATCAACTTTTGATTCGTCCGCTAATTCGGCAATGACACGAGTTCCGCCAACATTGTTCCTAATAGCCTCACCTGGATGCATTTCCATCAAAGGCACGTGTTTGTGTGCAGCGGCGTGAATAACGATCTCAGGACGGTATCTTTTAAACACGACTTCCATCCGGCCACGATCCGCGATATCTGCTATCACTGGGACCAATGACTGCCTAGGCATACTACCGCGAAGCTCAGCGTCTATTGCGAAGATCCGGTTCTCCCCCCTACTACCAAAATCAATTCAGAGGGAAGAAATGCTTTTACTTGTCGACATATCTCACTGCCAATACTACCACCTGCCCCCGTAACCATCACCCGCCTGCCTGAGATCAGGCCGCCGATCGCATGATTGTCCAAGACCACAGGATCTCGACGCAGCAAGTCGTTGATGTCTAACGAGCGAACGGGAATATCATTCGTCCCCTGCAGGACATCATCCAATGGAGGCAGAATCTTTAAGTCCAGGTTTGAGTCGTTGCATTGTTCTACAAGGCTACGGAGTCGCTCAGCGGGAAGAACCCCGGCCGGCACTAGAACATCCTTCGCACGAAACTTTTCAGCAATCTCGACTATCGAATTCAGATCTCCGGCAACCGGAAGATGCCCTAGTCTCGCGTGACGCCTATAATCCCCTACAGCTACCAGTGCTTTAATGCGGTAATCTAATCCTTGCCTTGCGTTCACCTGACTCGCCAATTGACCTGTCAGATGATCACAACCAACAATCAACGCTGGGCGAAACTTCCTTCTCTTGAGAGCTGGCCCGAACTGCTCATCGAACAAGCGCCAGGAGCTTCGCAAGCTACCAATACAAAGAATTGTCAAAGCTGAATCCAGCAGAACAACACTGCGTGGAACTTGACCAACAAAACCATATGTCAAATACCCGAGCAAAATCATTGCTGCAAGGGATACTGTAGTCGCGCGAAACAGTGCGATCAAATCGCCAAAGGTAACGTATCGCCACCAACCATGAAAATGACCTGATAAGTAGAACAACACCACCTTCAACCCCACCACTAGTGGCAGCGATTGCAAAACCAAGCTCCAAGCACGATCAGTAAACTGAAATTCATAGCGAATCCAAAAGGCCGACAATAGAATGATGGCAAAGAGAAACGTGTGAAGAACAACCAAGATCGCCAACCGAACTGGGGGCTTGCGAGCATAATCTAATGTCATGGCAACAAAACCAGCGAGCTGCTTCAGTGATGGATGCGATCCGTCGAATTTATACATATATCACTTGGTCACTAAGCTATTAAATAAAACTTCACAGCTTCCCAAAAGCAAAATCCATACAAACAGAAACGATTTGAACACGAGAAGCTTCCTCAAGAAGGACACACGGGTCACGACACTGACTGCAGATCAAAAGGAGCTGACTTCTCGCCATAGTAAGCTTTGTGAGATTCGCCGTAGCCGTAGCCATAAGCATCAGCGTCGTAGCCACCAGTGTATCCATACTTCTTGTCTTTCGACTGGTAACCATTGACTATGATGGCCCCAACTTCGCTTCCACTGCGTTGAAGGATGTCGCAAGCACGAATCGCCGACTTGCGTCCGTTTTTGATAATCCGCACGGCTAACAAAACATTGTCCATTTCCTCGGAGACCACGGCGGCATCAGAGACGGCTAGTACGGGTGGCGTATCAACAACAATGAAATCAAATTTGTCACGCCAGACATTGATCAATTGGGAGAAACGATCGGATTGCAGAAGCTCCGATGGATTTGCTGGAATCGCCCCTGCCGAAACGGCGAACAGGTTATCGCTGACTGTTGATTGAACCACGTCAGTCGGGTCACAAAGATCCTGCAACGCCTCTGAGAAACCGGACTCACCAGATAGGTGTAACAAACGGGCCACTCTAGGCTTTCGAAGGTCAGCGTCCACGATGAGCGTACGCTTTCCAGTCTGCGCGAAAGCCATCGCAAGATTGACACTCGTCGTCGATTTACCGTCACCGGGAAGCGGAGACGTAACCTGAATCACCTGATGCCCATTCTTACGTGCTGCCACCAGCAACCCTGTACGAAGCACCCGAAATACTTCTGCCGCTGGGGTACGAGGTTGGTGATGGACACGAATGGAACTATCGATTTCAAATGGCGGATCTTTTCGCTTGCGTTTGATGGGATCAAAGCGTGGAACATGGGCAAGAACGGGCGCCCCGAGAGTTGCTTGCACATCGTCAGGATCAACGAAGGTTGTGTCCATCAAATCAGCCAGCAACGCCATCCCCATGCCAAACATTCCACCGGCGAAGATACCAAGAGCGAGAACAATCAACGGACGCGGCCATGCGGGTCGTTCTTGCGACTCAGCGTCTCCAATGACATCAGTTGAGAAACCCGCGTAGTCACGGACGAAGTTCAGTTCTTTCAACGTGGACTGAGTATCGTCAAAGATTGCTTGCCGACGCTCGAGGTCACGTCGCATCGATTCGGCTTGGACCTCGGCTTGCTCGAGTTGCTTTGCAAGTTTCAATTCCTGTTCGCTTCGCGTCTGCAGAACCTGCCGCTGACGCTGAAGCCCCATAACATCGTTCTTCAGAAGCCCCACATAGGTCTGCAGCATTTCGGCAGGCGTGATACGTTCCTGAGCGTCACGGGCTTGAATCTTTGATGAGTTATTGTCGATAAACTTCCGCATCATCTCGATTTGCTCACGCAACGACACAATCTGCGGGTGCCCGTCACTGAACTTCTCGCGAAGCTTCTTTTCCTTCATCACGAGCGTTAAGTATTCGTCGTATTCAGCTTGCGCCGTTGCTTGCCGAATTGGCTGATCAGCCTGAAATGCCTCACTGGCAACGTCACCTCGGGTCATCTCAATCATCAACTTCAGACGATTTACCTCCTTCTCGCTAAGCAAAGAAAACCGATCAACATCGGTGATTTCACTGGCATCTTTACTAGCAAGGAAATCGGATATGACCGTCAGACGAGACGACGACTCGGCTTCCCTCTCTGTCAATTCATGCAAGTCATCTTCGATTTTTTCGAGACGTTCCTTATGGATGTTTCGTGTCTTCTCACCGTCCCACATGATTTGGCTGCCTGCGAGATGCTCAGCGAGCTTCCTTTCTGCATCACGAACCTCCTGAGCAGTTTCTTCTGACAGTTGCGTAAGCAACTCCACTGCCTGCGTGCTCGTTCCTGCAAAATGATCGTCGAGATAGATCTTATATTCGTCAAAAATAGCCCGGAGTATTAAAGCACAATCAACTGGCGATGGATCATCATAAGTTGCCTTTAGGGTGTGAGCGTCTTTAGCTACACCATCCCCTCCTTTGGTTACCTCAAGATTGTCCAAAATATAAGCAAGCGGCGACAAATTTTCGCTTTCACTGATCGCATCGACAACGCTTTTTACTTCGTCCAGGTCATGTTTTTCGATCGCAGACTTAAGTATTCGTCGACTTGAAAAAAGCTGAATATGAGTTGAAAGAACATCTTCTTTGGTATCGACCCCTTCCACCGATGAACTCGAATTAGCTCCCCTGACCAAATCACCAGACTTCTGGCCGACCAAAATTTCCATTTCTGCACGGAATGTTGGCGGAGTCAGAACGTAATAAAGAACAGCCGCGGCTACACCGATGAACAAGCCGAGGGCGATGAGGCCTTTGCGGCGGCGGAGGATGCCGAGGAGATCTAGCAGGTCCGTTTCTTGCTGTTCGGGGTAACTGCGAGGTTGAGGAGCAGCGGTGTCGTTCATTTACGGCGTCTCGATGGGGAGAAGTTTGGTCGATTGTCGATGGTGCAGTCGTTTGGACTGCTCGAACAGGGTCTTATAACGCTGATTGGTCGGTGCCAAATTCATGGCGACTCGAGCTTGCGAGGCAGCTTCATCGGCAATACCGCTTTGGTAAAGCATTCGAGCGTAGCGATATCTTAATTCGGGATCCTTTGGGTCGGCTTGTACCGCTTGCGAACAATGCTCCGCTGCAGTTTTGTAGTCACCCTGCGACGAAGCAATGGACGCGAGTGCAACCAGCCGGGAAATAGGTTTCATCTCAGTCGACGTGGCTGCTGCCGCTGCTTTCTCAAGCAAAGCATCTCGCAACTCCTCTACGCCAGGCTCCTTTGCGATCCTCAATGCCAATCGGTAAGGGGCCACCCAATTGTTGGGCATCAGGTGTTCAGCAATTGCTTCGTCGGTCAACTTTAGTCGGGAGAGGCGATAGATCAATTCCAAATGCGTCAGATCAACCGAAAGCGTTTGTCTCCATTGATCTGTCATCGCTTCGATATCACCGGCAGCCCAGGCGAGCAGCCCATTGCCCAAAGTTTGACGCGGATCTACTGCGGAAAGCCGCATGGAATTTGCGAAAATTTTGTCCCACGGACGGCCGGATGCGGCGGCAAGCTGAGCCATCCGCATATGAGTTTTTGGTTGGACGGGATTGGCTGCCAACGACAACGCGAACTGGCTCCACGCCGCTTCCAGCGAAGGCTCCGATGCGATCTGCTGCTTGATTCGCTGCTTTTGCAACTCGGTCGGGCTGCGATCGCTTTCGTCATATAGTTTGGTAATGATCGATCCGAGAGAAGTGCGATCCCAATCATCGATCGGATTGGTGGGACGTGCCTGCGCGACTTGCCCTGCTCGGATCTGATCATAAGTAAAACGCTGGGCCCGATGCATGTGTAACTGAATCAATCGACGGCGCAAACGTTCATTCGACGGGCTGCGTTTTAATTCTTGTTGAAGTTGGTCGATCCACTCGTCCGCGGTAGCGACAGTTGGTGACGGAGTACTCGGCGTGAAAGTAGTTGAGGCAAGAAGGCGATCCCCCCTCACACAACGTGCCTGATGCCAAAGCGCCCATGACAGCCCCGCCCCCATAAGCACCACGACAATGGAAGTTGCCAGAAGCGGGCCTCGCGTTGCAGAACTGACTGATAACCTTACCGCTCCCGGTTTGCTACTCGCCGACTCACTCGCCGACCGACTCGCCGATCTGCTCGACTTGGACACTCGATGCCGGCCTGAAGGTGACGCCGCCACGGAAGCACCAATGAGCACACACGCGACCAGCAAGTTTGCCGGCATCAACAACCCGAACTCGGTGAACGCGTGAAGTGCCTGAAACAACAATGCGCCCAGAGCAGCGATACCAAGTGCTTGCTTCTCAACAGTCCTATCAGATTGACAAAGCGAAATTGCTGCTTTGCCGGCGACGTAAAGGAATCCGCAAACTAATAAGATCCCAGGAATCCCGGCTTCGACCAGCATTTCTAAATATTGGTTATGGGCGTTGGGCAACCAACCTCGACTCGTCGTGGGCTCAAACGGCAAGATTGCATACCCATAGGTCCCGAGCCCCGATCCAAGTGGCAGAAAGTGCAGTAGCGCGGGAATCGAATCTCGCCAAATTTGCCATCGCCCGTCCGCCATGACCCGATCGACATTCAGATCGTCTATGCGATCCTCAAAGCGATCGAGAAAACCAATCGACTGAATCACCAGCATGCTCAGCAGCGCGACCGCCAAGAATCCGCCAAAGCGTCCCAGTCGCCGGGGAGACTTTCGATGCTTCCACACAAGAGCGATCGCGACAGCGGTGATGATGAACGATGTCCACGCTCCGCGAGAATTGCTACAAACCAATCCCACGAGTAGCCAAACGACCAGCAACGCAATCGACAACACCAGTGGATTGCTCAGCACACGCGACCAACCGCCAGGAACCTCATACACGCCGGACTTGGATGAGCGATTAGAACTCATCACGTAATGCAGCAAACCGATGGCACAGAACAGCGCCATGCCGACAAAGTCGGCCCCATGGTTGCGAACTAGAAAGGTGCCAAACGGTGTTGTTCCACCTTCGTTGGGCACTCCCCAAAAGATCTCGCCGGGGTGAACCGCGATCTGCACGATGCCCCAGAACACTTGTGTGGCCCCGCAAGTGGCGATGGCTGCGAGCAAGAACAATCTCGTCTTGGGTGTTTGGAAAAGCCCCGCACCTAGAAACAAGCCGACGATGCCAATCAGCGCCAATGCGATCCAGTTGTAAGATTCCCACGGCACCAATGAAATGATCGACCAACTCGATGGATCGATTCCCGCGTATTGCTCTCGGAGTGAATAAGTTCCACTCACTGCGGAGGCCAACCACGAGGGCAAGGGAACCAACTGTGTCACGGCGATCGCAATCAGCCCCAGTGACAAGCCCCACAGCCAGCGTGTGGGGCGGAGCATGGGGGCGACGTGTCTCAGATCCAGCCACGCGAGCAACAGGGCCGCAGCGAGCGAACTGAGAATCAGGAAACGCGGGAGATGGTAAAAGCCACCGATCAGCCAAGCCGCGATCCAAATCGTCGCAACCAACACGATCCGCGACGCGTCCAAGAAAGGTGTTTGTCCCCATCGGGGCACCTGCCGCGATCCGACACGACCGGCGTGCAAACCGTCACTTTGGGATGGCGAAGCGTGCTTGGGCATGAGTGCAATTACCGGGAGGTAAACAGCGCCACGTCCTTGCGCATTGTCCGAGAGAAGATGAGAGCAATGAGTCTAAATCAAACTCTCGATTGCACCATCCTCGATTGGGAAAATATTAACCAGTTAGAGCCGGCTGTGCCAAAAAAAACGCCGCCCAAAAGGGACGGCGTTTGTAGTTATTCGATTTAGTTGTCAGAACTATGGACGGATATAAACGACATTATCGTCGTCATCCAAACCAGCGAGTCCGGCGAGACCGGCCAATCCAGCGAGGGCCAAACCGCCACCGCCGAAGCCGCCTCCTCCACCGCCGCCGCCCATGCCGCAGGAACTGCCGTATCCGCAGCCCATCATTGGTGCACCCTCGAGTGGCTCTTCGACGAGGATTTCTTCCTCACAAAGAATTTCTTCGCTGATGACCACTTCTTCGATGATTTCGACGGGTTGTTCGCAGCAGCAAACCTCGACCGCGTGACCGCAGCAAGGTGCAACTGGAGTCACGACTTCCGCGTGACAAGGTTGGCTGAGACGGCAACCGACGAGCGACTCACGCTCAGCCAGCAATTCCTCTTCGTTCTCAGCACCTTCGTCGAGCTTAAGATCCAGTTCGATGATCTCGATATCGAGCTTCGTAACGAGCTGCTCGCAAGTAAGGTTGTTTTCTTCGCTATCAGCCAAGATCTTCGAAACCAAGGTTTCTCGGTTCTCTTGGGTGGACTTCGTGTCGGCAGTCGCACCTTCGCTGCTGACCGCGAACGCTTGGACACCGAGCCCTGCGACGCAAATGGCTGCAATCGCCAGTTTTCCGAATGTTTTCATCATGATGTAGATACCCTTGGTTTGGTGACCAAAACAGACTCGCAATCAGTGCCAGCGCGGCATCCTCCTACAAGCTCAACCGATAATAGGAGTACCAACCACCCGAATCAACCCCCTATTGCCCCTATTTTGTCATTTATGCCGATTAAATGGGGGGACTGAACGGTGAACTAGCCACGCGAACACGTGCACGCACGGCCACCGCCCAAATTCACACTAACACGATAGCAGCGATGTCGCCTCCTGCCGACTCCGAGCGGTAGGCTGAAACACTCTAAAAACCAAGCATTTCCCAATTTGGAACGCAGGATGCTTGGGCCGAGCGTGCCCGCTTCGACACACGAACTGCGATGACTCGCTCGCCACGAAACACGCACCGCAAACGACTGGAACACTGCGCGGGCGGCTACCCCGATCCATGAACTCGGCATTCTTCATCCGACGTTCGCCACAAGAGTGACAAACATTCATACAGTAAAATTGGCGATAGCATTACAGGATCGTCCAGCCTCTGACTTGCCGTACTCTAACTCGCCGAGGGAGCGTCCTCGGGAATGGTCACCCCGACGACCGCCGCTCCGACACTGTCTCCGAAGACATTGACTGTCGTCCGGAAACGGTCCAACAGCCAATCGACGGCTAGGATCAATCCGATGTACTCCAGCGGCAGTCCCACGGCACCGAGAACGATCAGCATGGTCACCAATCCTGCTTCGGGAATCCCCGCCGCTCCGATCGCGGCGAGGGTTGCGGTGACGGCAACGATGGCCTGCTGCCCAATCGTTAGGTCATTCCCGATTGCCTGGGCGATGAAAATCGCTGCTGCAGCCTCATAGAGCGCCGTTCCGTCCATGTTGATGGTCGCTCCGAGGGGAATGACGAATTCAGTCGAACGTTTCGGGATTCCCGCTGATTCGGCGCACTCCAGTGTTACCGGCAGGGTTGCCGAGGAACTCGCGGTCGAGAACGCCGTGAGAAGCGCCTGGCTCATGGCGGCGGCGAAGCGGAACGGGTTTTCCCGACGCACGATCCAAAAGATCAACGGCAACACAACAAACGCATGAATCGCCAACCCGATCAGGACGGCGGCAAAGTACCAACCGATTTGCCCGAGTTCCTCGAAGAACCGCCCGTCGGCTTGTGCCTTTCCGAAACGGGCCGTGACGAGACAAAAGATTCCGATCGGAGCGATTTTCATCAGCGCCATCACGAACGAAAGCAACGCATGATTGGCTTCGCTGACAAAGGTGGCAATCGTACGAGTCTCATCTGGCATCGTTGTTAGCAACGCCCCAAAGCAAATCGTGAACACAATGATTGGGAGCAACTGGGTCTCGACGGCGGCCCCAAATAGATTGTCTGTCACCAACATCAATGCCAGGTTTTTCAGGATCACGTTGGTGCTGGGGGCCTCATCGTTATCGGCCGGCAAATCGGTGAACACGCTAGCGACCGCATCCTCGCTCAGTCCACTTTCGGCGGCGAGGGTTCGGCGGAGGACCTGATCGGGCATCTCTTCCGCGGTGGCAAATTTCTCGAGTTGTTCCTTGTTGATGGTGCCGACGCCGGGACGCACGACGTTGACGACAATCAATCCCACAATGACAGCCAGCACCGTGGTACACAGGTAATAGCCCACCGCGGCGGCGCCGGGTTTGCCCAAGCGACGCACATCGCCGAGCCCGAGCACACCACACATGACCGACGTGAACACCAACGGCACGACGATCATCTTCAACGCGCGGAGAAACAACTCTCCGCCGATATCAAAATGCACCGCTACATTCGGAAAAAGCAGTGCGACCGCGATTGCCGCGACAATCGCGCCGGCGATCCAGTAGGTGAGTGAATTGCTGTGTTTGGGTGGCTTTGAATGGTCGGCCATTTTACTGTTCCTTCATTATTCCCTGGAAAACATCGCATCGCGGATGAAGGCCCATTAGAAACCCTTCGTCCATTGCCGTCATGGCAGTGTCGTCAATGAAAACAAAATACCCGTTTGCCTCCCCCGAATGTGGTGGCAACTGATCAAACGCGACCTACTTTTCTATTGAAGTTACTTTTCTGATTCGATGACACTCTTTCGTTGGGAACACGCTCATGGGGCTGTTTCGTTCTAACCACTCGACGCGCGGCGGATTCCGCCGGGCCTCCTTCGGCACGCTTCTATTCATTTTCGGATTGGTGACAAGCGTGTTTGTCGGCGTCCCGTCGCTGCACCAGTCACTGACGAAGAATCAAACGCCGGTGACATTGACTTGCATCGAACTGTTGCGTGGTGGTGTGCCTGAAGAGACTTCCATGGTCGTGCTGCGCGACGCTGAAATTCACCCGCCGGCGAAACTCGACTTGAACGCGGCCGGACTTTCCGATTCGCCGATTGGTGAAAAGGTGCAGGCTGTCTTGGCGTACCCACGTGCGAGCAAGTTAGTAGACAAACTCGTCCGCGGGGACGTTCTTCCGCGTGGGATGGTCAAACGCCCAGGCCCGCAACCGCTCCGCCTGAGCCCCGGTCGAGAAACGGCAGAAGCCGCAACGGCCGAAACCAGTGAAACCGGTGCGTTGGTCGCTCACGTCAGCGAAGACCCAACGGCAAAATACATCTGCGCGATCGCCGACCAACTTTCATTGCCTGTCCCCGAAGGCCTGCGTCAGGCAGCCAAGATCCCAGCATTCTCGCTCAAACCCGCCAGTACGATCGCGTCGCAGCAAAACGCGTTGATGTGGTGCATCGGCGGAGGCTTGTCGCTCGCTCTCGGTCTCGTACTGTGCGGCAGCGTTCGGCTCGGTTGGTGGTCGATACTCTCACCGATCTCCGCCTTGATCGGTTTGCCCGGCGTACCGCTTCGCAGCGGCCGGGGTGACCGCATGACATGGTTGCTGTCGATCATGATCGGCGCCGCAGGGATCGCCGGCGGATACCACCTCGCTTTTGAGATGGGGCATCTCGGCGAGGCCGGTGGCATCTGGGCGTGGCAGGCCGCCGGTGTGGTTTCGGCATCATTTGGAACCGCAGCCTTGCTCGGCACGATGCTAAGTATGCGAGAAAAGCGCCAGACCGTTTCGCTCGATCACGATGCACTGTCCGATATGGTACCATCGGTCGCCAGCAAAAAGACATCAAAGAAGCAGAAGACTCAGAGCGAAAACACCGAGTCGACCGATCCCGAACCGCGACCTGCAGCGTTGCAATCGATGATCACCAGCAGCGACTACACCCGCCGTTACCTCGACCCGCGTCTGAACGTTTCGCCCAATATGGAAACGGCCTCCGACGTGCAAAAGCAAACCGACAGTCTCGAACGACTGCAGTTTGATAGCCCGTTGATTATCGAAATCGCACGGGGAGAAGATACGATCGAAGCGACTGTTCAGGTGGGCTGCCGCAATCTCGTTCTCGCGATGACTGACTGCCTCGACGATCACATGCGGTTGAGGATGGTCAGTATCCTCGACGACGGACACGTGGTCATCAGCGGTAACGGGGAAGACGAACGTCTGACCGAGACGATCAACGGGGAGGCGGCGAGCCTGCGAACGTTTGTAACCACGAAGGCACCAAAACTCGTTACCAAGCACCTTGAGGTAGCAGCCGAGATTGCAGAGCGACGCCACACCAAAATGGTCCTACTCGAACCGAACGAATGGCGTGACGTGATCCACTACAGCGAACGGTGCATGGCCGACGCCCTTCACTGCGCTCAATGTGAGAAGTGGGAGATTGTCGATTCACACTACGGTCGTTTCGCCTATCCACCTCAACCGGTCTCCGCACCAGCCATGGCTTGACCGGATTGATCGTGCGGACCGACGATCCAGCCCTACCGAGCGGGGCTAGGTAAATGGCGTCGTCTGTGGCTCGAAAACCATCGAAGCACGCCTCGTCAATACGGACATATCGACTGATGGAATTTTCAGTTGATGGCATGTTCAGCTAATGGAATTTCCGGCCCAACTCGTCGATGGTTGAGCACCATGTTCGAGCAATCGAAGGACTTCTCGGGGAAACGAACGCCGCCAACTCCTTTGAGATAATCAGGCGATAGGCGAGTAACGCTCTGTTCACTCGGCCATGCGTTTTGCTAATAAGTCGCTTTGTCCAGTTGCGTTTGGACGATGTGACGCCATGTTTCACGGGCGTGAAACACACTCACACGCGACGGGCTTTGTTGTTCCCCGGCAATAACCCTCGATTTCCGACACGCCCCTCGTGATCCCTACCCGATTAACGCGAACCATTTTGTGGGAGATCCTGCGGATCTTCGTTGTCGCGTTGGTAGTTCTAACAACGATCATCTTGCTGATCGCGGTGGCGCGTGAGTTAATCCGCAAGGGACTCGGCCCGATGGCGGTGCTGCATCTGCTGCCCTTTGCGATGCCGATTTCGCTGCAACACGCTGTTCCGGCGACGGCATTGTTTTCGGTCTGCTGCGTGTACGGCCGCATGGCTGCCGACGGCGAAGTCAGCACGGTGAAGTCGTCGGGGATCTCGCCGCTGCGACTACTGCAACCGGCGATTGTGTTTGCGGCTTTACTCAGCCCGATCGCGGTCTACTGCAGCGACATGGCGGTGTCGTGGGGGAAACCCGGCGTGAAACGCGTGGTCCTGCTTTCGATCGAAGACATCGCCTACAAAGTTCTCGAGGCGCAGCATTCGTTCACGTCCGACCATGGTTTTTCGATTCACGTCCGCGAGATCAAAGACCGCCGAATGATCTCGCCGACCGTGGTCATTCGCGGCCGAGGCAAAGAAGCGTTCGAGGTTACCGCGAGCGAAGGCCAACTCGTCATGGACGAAGAACGCCAGGCGTTGGTGCTCAAACTCGTCGACAGTAAAGTCGTTCGGGGCCGCGGTTTTGGCGGAACACTTCCCGGAGAAGCGACGTTCGAGATTCCGCTCGGCAACGCTCTCAGTGAAGACGACACGGCATCGAAGAGCCCCAGCGAACTGCCACTCCGATTGATCAGCCGTGAGAAGTCCAGGCAACGCGAAGACACCCACGCGGCAATCGGCAAGTTGGCGGCGTTCACCGGGTTCGCACTGTTGCAATCGCGACCCGAAACAATTGGCGGCCCGGAAGCTCAAGGCATCCACAGCTCGCTCGCATCGAGCCGCCACCGCCTGACGCGTCTACGCACCGAACCATGGCGACGGTGGGCCGAAGGGTTTACGTGCTTCTTCTTTGTCTTCGTCGGCGCTCCGCTCGCGATCCTGGCTAAGACGAGTGACTACTGGACGACGTTCGGCATGTGTTTCCTGCCGATCATCCTCATCTATTATCCCCTGTTCCTCTTTGGGCTCGACCAAGCCAAAGCCGGAGACCTGCCGCCTTATGGTGTGTGGACGGGGAATGTCGTGCTCGCAGGCATCGGCACCATCCTGATGACGAAGGTGCGTCGCTACTAGCGATTGCTCTTCGGCATTGCCTGAGAAGCTGTTTCAAGACACCTTCCCAGGACGCCCTCCAAAGGGACGTCGAAACAGGTTGCGAAACGGATTCGGAGACCAGCGCACGAAAAAGCCGCCAAACACATACATGCTTGGCGGCCTTTAATTTTCTTGATAAACGCTTGGTCTCTTAACGAACCCGACTCGTAGGCGTGCGGTTCGCGGGCATTCGATCCGCGAGCGTTACCGAGGCTCTCAGTCCTCGGTGATTCCGATCGCAAAGAGCTTGTCTTTGGTGCTGATGAAGATTGTCTCATCAGCGGCAACCGGCGTGCTGTAAACGCTGCTGCCCATGTTGATCTCTTCGATCGGTTCGTTGTTCTCGGGGCCAAATTCGAACACGCAAACGTCTCCGTCCTCGTCTCCGATGTAAACCTTGCCGTCGGCGATCAGCGGGCTGCCCCAGCTTTGCGCGAACATGTCGTAGGTGAAGTGCACGATCGGCATTCCATCAGGAGTCCCTTTGGCGTCGAGGCAGTGCAAAAGACCGGAGAAGTCGGCGATGTAGAGAACATCGTCCTTGATCGCAACGGTTCCACAACTGCGGTGCATTTCCTCTTCGAAGTCGATTTCACCATCGTCATTTTGGTCGGCGATCGAGTAGTGCCAGACGACTGCCGAATTCGGATTGTCGACGGCCGCTTCGCCTTCTTCCGGTTCGACGGCTTGAATCCGTTTGTGATCGATCGGCACTCGCTTGCTACCTTCCATCTTGACTGCGAGCTGCGGCGAAACATCACCACGCTTCGTCGGATCGATACACCACAAGTGACCTTCCCCTTCACCGTGCTCAGGGTCTTGTCCGACGGCGATGTAGACCAAACCTTCATAAGCAACCGGGGTCGCGATCAAGTTATTGCGTGTCCCTTCGCCACCGAGAACCCATTTCGAAGTCTTCGGGTTGCAGTCGAACTTCCACAGCAATTCAGGTTTACCGTCTTTTCCTTCGTTAGCCTTGAAGCTGTAGAGGATGCCATCGCCGCCGCAAAAGAGAACCTGTGGAACGCCACCGAGAACTTCGATCGACGGGCTCGACCATTGGCCGTGCAGGATGTTCGCGCCAGGCGAACGATCCGTCCACAACACCTCACCGGTGTTCTTGTTCATGCAGATAAAACTAGGTGCTTCCGGAGCCGGCAGGTTGATGTGCGACTCGTCCAACCCGTTGCTGGTATTAACGAACAGCAGATCACCGTACGAGGTGACGCTGCACGAACACATATTGTGTTGGCTGACCCCGAGTTCATCCATCATGTTGAACACCCAAATCACGTCAGCGTCTTTCTTGTCATGAACGCCGAGTGATTTGAAGATCGAGATACGAGGGCCGAGCTGTTTGATCGCTAGCTCTCGCTCCACTCCACCGAAGGTGCCCGTGGCTTTCCACGATTTGTTCGGAGCAAGCGTTTCGATTTTGATATCGTCACCCGCTTCGCTGCCGGCATCGGCGAGTTTCTTCCGCAACGCGTCGGTCAGTTTTCCGTCGTTGAGTTGTGCCAGCGAGTCCTCATACTCACTGCCTTCGCCGCTGTCCATCAGATCAGCCACGCGAGCGGTTTCTCCTTGGACAGCGCCGTCGTCTTCGTCGTCATAGAAGCCTTCGGTGTCCAAACAACGCACTTCCCCGCGGCTGGTGACAAACCAAAGGCGATCACCTTCCACAAGCGGTGCACAACAGATGCCCTGCAACGGCCAGTCGTGAACGCGGCCGGTGATCAGTTTTTCGCTGCTGTGCTGCCACAGGAAGTCACCCGTCTTCTGATCGAACGCGAGCAAGCATCCCAGGTCAACGCTCGATGGATAACGATCGAGATATCCTGCTCCGTTATTCGTTCCGACGTAGACCTTGCCGTTGGCAACGACCGGGTTCCCGTAGGTTTGGCTACCGAGTTCGGCATACCAACGAAGATTTTCGGCTTTCTCGTTATCCCATTCACCGGTGCGGCGGTCGAAGCGACCGATGTTCCACGATTCCGGAAGGTTCTTCACGTTCGGCACATTGTTTCGCACGCGGGTACCTCCCCACTGCGGCCAATCCTTGCCGGCGTTGAGGATAGTGTCCGGATCGATGAACTCATCCACCTTGGCATCCGCCGCCTCAGCGTCCGTTGCGTTCTTGGTGGATTCGGTGTCAACGTCCGGTGCCATAGCAGCCGCACTCACAGCCGTTGCGGGCAATACCATGCTGACCGGAGGTTGGCCCCCGGCAACTAGGACGGTCGTGATCGCTCCTAAAACGGACGAAACGAACATCAAAAACAATGCGGTGATTTCAGTACGGGCCATGGTGGAGGATGGATAGGAGGGGAGAGTTGAATAGTTGGATCAAAGCCTGGCCACGCAGGACCGGCATCTCGTTCTCGGTGACTTCTGGTTGTTGAAGACGTCTCGTTCTCGTTGACTTTAGTTCTCAGTGACTTCCAGATTGTCGATCGCGATTTCGGCGACTTTGGCGTTCCCGTAAAGCCCGGGGCTCGCCGTCATGACAGGCGATTTATCTTCCGCCGTCACCGTCCATGCTTCCGGTTCGGCTTCATCGCGTGGCCACACTTTTCCTTGCAAGACCGCCACTGCGTTCTCGCCGCTGCCTTTGACCTCGGCTCGCAATTTCATCCGGTACCAACGATCAGGCTCCCACGGGAAGTCGACCGTTTGGGCCATCCGCAGTTGCGGCGACCAGGTTCGGATTTGCAGTTGCTGGCTGTTGCCCATCAGGTCGAGGACATATCCGTGTGCGGTTAGACCGATGTCCGGCATTTGGCCATTGCTACGTTTGCCTTGAACGTCCGCGGCGATGGTGTAGTTGTTCAGTTCACTCGAACCCATCCAGGCACGACTGCGTGCACCTTTGGGAATCGTGCTGACCTTGACCAACGCGGGCGATCCATCAACCGGCCGGATTTGGTGACGATAGCGAGCCCCGACCCAAGTCACGGGCGGATCGCTCAGATCGTCAAAAGTGAATTTCCAGGGGAGTGGCGGAACGATTCGGACTCGCGCCGACCCCGTAACGCTTCCAATCGAAGCGGTGATCACAGCAGCCTCATGCGAAGCCTCTTCACTCGCGATGAAGGTTGAATTCTCGATCCGTCCCGGTCCGCTGACCGCGTAGGTGACGTCACCGTTGCCGGGGGCCGCGAGTTGTTGACCGAGTTCATTGAAGACGCGTACCGACAACTCAACCGACTGACCGGGCTCCACGAGCAGTTCGGCGGGAGTGACCAGAAGCTGCGTGATCTCCGAATTCTGTTCGATCGGGGTTTCGCCCACGAGTTGTTCGGCCAGACTCACTGCCGTCTGCTTGCCTTCCTCGGTACCGACGCAGTAAAGCGCCGAGGTGCCTTGGAAGTACAGTTTGCCTCCGGCCAAGATTGGCGAGGCGTAGAACGCTTCGTTGCGAAGCCGACCTTTGTTGATGAAGTCCACGCCGTCTTCGGTGATCTCGGCGATCGCCCAGCGGCCGTTTTCGGTCAGGATGTACAGTTTTTCGTCGGCATAGAGCAAACTCGGCCATTGCTTGCGGTCGCCCACGGTGATCCGTTCAGCGATCATGTCGCCCGTGTCGGCATCGATGACCCACAACTTGCAGCGGTCATCCACGACATACAGTCTTCCGTCGACTACGACCGGGGCACTGCGACCGACGACGAGTTCATCGAGCTTCCATAGCTCTTTGACCGTCGTGTCGTCACCGCTGCCGGTAACCTCCAGTGCGGCGATCGCCCCCATCGCGCTGCCCGAGACGTTTTCTTCGCTGTGGCTGCAATAGACTCGGTTACCGTCCACCAAAGGGGTCGCGAAAATCCCGCGACGTGACAGGTCATAGTGCCACAACGGTTTGCCGGTGCGTGGTTGGAAACCCCAGATCGCTCCGTCGCCCGTGCCCAGAATCAGTTGTCGCTGGCCATCGATCGTGGTCAGCGTCGGAGCCGAGTAGGTCGTATCGTGTGGCAGATCGCGTGTCCCGGAGAACCAAATCACCTCACCGGTGAGTTTGTCCATTGCGATCAAGCGGTGGTTCGGTTTCGCGGCATCGCCCCAGTTAATGATGATGCCGCTGATGATCACAAGATCTTCGTGAACGACGGGAAAGTTCGTCCGTCCGCCGTAGGTACTCAGCAGACCGAACTGCTCGTGCAGCGGTTTGCTCCAGATGGTTTGTCCCGTTTTTCCGTTAATGCACAAGAAAAGGTCGCAAACGCCCAGTGCATAAACATTGCCTGATTCCGGATCGGCGACGACGCTGCTCCACCCGACGCGGGTGTCAGGAACGTCGGACATCCAGACGTTAAAGCGGTTCTCCCAAAGGGTTTCGCCCGTCTTCGCGTCCAAACACACGACTTTCTCGCCTTCGATCGGCGTTCCCCGATCAGCACGAGTGATCGTGTACAACCGCCCATCCATCACGACGGGAGTACTGCGTGCACCGAGATCATCCCGTTTCCACAATAGATTGCTGTCGTCACCGCCTTCGGCGTCCCAGTCATCAACCAGACCCTCCGCCTCGGCCACACCGTTGAAATGAGGGCCACGCCAAAAGGTCCAGTCTGCCGTTTCGTCAGCAAAGGCTGAAAGCGAAGTCACAGTGGCAAACACAAACGCCGTCGCGGCCAACAACGAACCGATGTGCGATCGGAAAAAGCCAACGTCAGCATGCACGGTGCGGAGAAGTGTCGAGGTCGTGGGGGACATCAAGCGAACCGAAATGGTAGGGGCGGTGGGTAGTCAGAGGGTGAGAGCCGTTTGGCTTCCCTCCACTTTAACAGTCAGTCAAAAAAACCGGGAGGTGATGGATCGGAGCAGTATATCGATTTGGCCAATCAAGTAAGTGAGCGGTTGAGATGATCATTTCAGTTGTCGCGGCGAGGAACGCCGGTTCAGCATCACGGGTCAAAACAATCGCCATTCAGCTTTTCAAGAGATCTTCATCAAGCGGATCGAATTCAGGGTGACAAATGACCAGCGTCCTCATCATTCCGATCGCTCGGTGCACGACGCCGGGTGGAATCGCCACCGCGGTCAGCGGCGAAACCGGCGTCCGAACTCCGTCCAGCTCAATCGCCGCGCCAGGCTCACATTCCAAAATCACATAGACTTCGGTGTGTTCCCGGTGTCGATGGGGCTGAGCGTCTGCGTCAATGTCCGTCAGATGCACGGTCCCGGGGAACTCCGGAAAGTCGGCGAACGCCCGACGAGCCTGGCCGCATGGGCACGAAACCGGTTCGATCGCTGTCAAATCGACGATGCGAGGTTCAGCCATTTCCAATGCAGAGGAGGTGACGTTGGGCGGGATCGGATGTTTCACGAGCGTGAAACGGCGGGAGTGGTAGTTTACACGGTTTTAACGGGTCGCGACGGCCGATTGTTCAATACAACGAAAATGACCGGACATTTGCGTCAAAACCTTATAAACGTAAAAGCTTAACAAGCCACAAAAAAGCAATCGTTCGGCTGTACCCGAGGCCCAACGTCGCCGATACCTCTCTGTGTCCAGGGCCGATCACGTACCTGACCCAGCTTCACTAAGTTGGCGAAACGACGTGGAAAGCCCTGACAGACCCAGAAATGCCGACAGCGGATGTCGGTATCAGACAGGTTTCCAAAGGACAGTAGAAAGATTGCGACGTTTACTCGGAGACGATTCGTCTTCGGGACTGTCGGGTAAACGTGAACTGAACGAAGTCAGCGGGCCGGGTGTCCGCACCTGGTTCGTGAGTGTTCGCAAAAAGATTTCGGGAAATGATCGTCGGCGACTTCGTACGACGACCGCGTCCCCAGATCACCCAACGGTTCGTTCGAGTTGGTCCGCTGCCCACATTGGAAAGCTGTCTTTCCAATCCCGCAAAATTCTAGAGAGGGAGATTGATCTCCATGAAGCGGACAATCCTTACACTGACGATGGTCTTGGCAAGTTCAGTTTGTAGCCAAAGCTATGGCTTCGACTTGCTCGACCGTATGCTTGGCATGAAGGGCTGCGGAAGCTCGACCTCGTGCTGCGAAGCACCATCATGCTGCGACGACCCATGCTGCGAACCGGCCTGCGGCTGTGAGTCGACTTGCTGCGAACCTACTTGCTGCGAACCAGCAACCTGCTGCGAAGCACCTACTTGCTGCGAAGCTCCTTCGTGCTGCGAGCCAGCTTGCGGATGCGAAAGCACTTGCTGCGAGCCAGCAACTTGCTGCGAAGCTCCTACC
>NZ_ANOH01000282.1 GCF_000346505.1 Aporhodopirellula sallentina SM41 | reverse complement strand
ACGCCTTACGCTGGAACGTTTGGCATGCGTGTTTGATTATGCGAATCGGCCGTGTAGGAACCAGCGTTTTTCCTTTTCGTTGATTTGATCGGTGGGCATGTTGGATTGTTTGGCGGTGCCGTCGCCGAGGTCGTAGTAGACCCACAGCCTGGCGCCGTTTTCTAGTTCGATACGGAAGTAATCGCGACGGATCAGCGGGCCGCTCCACCATCGCGTTTCGATCCGTTCGGGGCCCCAGTGTTGGCGAACTCTTTCGACGCGGCCGCGGATGCGAAAGCGATTTGGGAAATGGCCGCCAGGTCCCAACGCGGGCGCCGGTTCGTCGGATTCGAATTGCTGGGAAGCGGAGTCCGATAGTGGCGTGATTGCGATCGGTTGGGCGTGCAGTTCCATCGGGCGGCGGCCGAGATCGGTGGTTTGAGGTCCGTGGCCGAAACCGGGCTTGCTCTTTGTGTTCTGACTCGGCTGTGCGATGTCCCAACGCATCGACTCATCGGCGGATCGTTGGCGGGCGGATCGTTTGGGGGTGGATTGCGATCGGCGTGATCGTTGTTTCGCCTTGCGGGCCTCCGCTTTCATCCGATGCGAGGTCATCGGATAGTCGACGATCGCGTTCTCGGGCAGCGGATCGTCGCTGACCCGCACGCCTCGCACCGCGTCTTCGCCGAGACGTCCGGCGAGGGCGTCAATCAAGCGAGCTGTTTCGGTTTGCGAAGTCCAATCGTCATTCGATCCGGATGAGAAGTCGGGGCCAAAGATGGACTTTTGGCGACTCGACAACGGTGCATGCTGGGTCACGCCGACTGTCATTCGCGTGACCTTGGAACCGAAACGCACCGATTCGAGCGCCCCGAGCATCAGACCGGTAAGGTGTTCTTGATCGAGCGTCGGTGCGAACAGTCCGGTGTCGAGAACGACAGGTGGGTGCTGCGTGAAATCGAGTTGGCATCGCAGTCGCAATACACCGCGACGCAGGCGATGCAGTTCTTCGGTGGATCGGCCGATCAAACGGGCCAGCCGATCAGAGAGTAAATCCATCGCGTCGGTCGGGTACTCGAGATCCAACATCGCGTGGTGTTCGCACTGCGGTGCGATCGCGACGAGAGACTCGTCGACTTCGCCGGTCGCCTGAGCGATCCGTTGACACAGAGCCGGGCCGAGCCGCGTGGCCAAACCTTCGCGGGGCAGACGCAGCAGACTGCCGATGGTGTCCACGCCGAGTCGATCGAGCGTGGCGACGATATCCGGGTGCAGACGCAGTCCGGCGCAGGGCAATGTTTGCAACGCGTCAACCGTTCGGCCTGGTGGTGCGACAAAGAAATGATGTTTGTCACCCATTGAGTTGCCCCTCGCGTTTCGTCCGGTTGCGGCATGGTTGGCGAGTGCCCAGGCGGCCCCGATCGTATCGGCGATGGCAAACCGGCCGTGCAAGTTTCGACGGGTTAGGGTCGCAGCGGCTGCGGATAGAATCCCGAGTTCACCGCCGCGTCCGGGGTGTTCCGGCGGATCGGGGACGGTGGCTTGTTTGTCCGTGAAAAGATGGGTGACCCCTTCTATTTCTAACAAGATGGATTCGGGGTCGTGTCGAAAACGGCCGACCCATTTGAAACGCTCGAGCGTCTCGACCGCGGTCTGTGGGCTGAGGTGAGTTTGCAGTTCGATCGCGAGCGATTGCAGTGCCGCGCGGTCGGCGTCCCGGTCATACGGTTCCAAAACGGCATCGGTCATCGCGGCCAAATCGGCTGCTTGGGCGATCGGCATTCCCAAACGCACGCCTGCGTTGAGTGCACGGGGACACGCCGCGGCGACCACGCGTCCGCGTCGAGGATCGGCATGCCACAAAATGACCGGCGGATCGCTCGGTCGTGACGAGTCGTCTGGGGCAGAGGGCGGGCTGTTGGTGGGAGAGCTGTTTGCAGACGGGCTGTTTGCAGACGGGCTGTTTGGCGTTCTAGCCGACTCGGCGGTCGGTGTTGGCTCGGTTGGTGTTGGCTCGGTTGCGATGCGTCGACGCTGGATCGGCCAATCGGGCAGCCAAAGGCACAGCAACCGCTTCATGACGAGAGCCTGGTTGGGTTTGAGTGATGCGTTGCGGCGTTGGCAGTTGAGTGTGTTGCGGGGTTTGCAGTTGAGCCACGGCCGCTGGCGAAAGCGTGTGCAACCGAGCCTCGGGCGAAACCGCCAAGAACGCTTCGTTTTGACGTTGTCCGCGGGCACGGTCCAAATTCACGCGGAGGACCCGCAGGTCCAACGGCGGACGCACGGGCAGTCCGGCGGCGACGCGTTGGTCGGCCGACAAACGTGCCGCATCGACGGCCACCGACGCAACATGAAAACGAACCGTCGCGAACGAGGGACGCACCCTAGCGGATGGTTGCAAAACCAATAACCCGGGAGTGCGGCCGGTTTCCGCCGCCAATTGCAAACGTCGGGCATCGCGGTCATTCAGGTTCCACGGCAACGTTGCCCAGACCGCAGCCACCGAAGAGCACCGCAGGGCCTGGTCCATCGTCCAAACCGCGTCGCCCCGTTTGGGACAGCGGCAGACAACGATTCGTTCGGCAGGGATCCCGCACGCGATCGCCGCGGAGGCATGAAAAGTCGCCGCCGGATCGACCACGATGATCGGTCCGCCGTGGGCAAACGCCTCGACGCGAGCCCCGTGATCATCTCGAGCCTCGCCATGAGGAGGCCGAATCGCCGAAGCCGCCGCCAGCATCGCGAGCGTCGACGCGCCACTGGCATCATGTCCGGCGATCCATTCGCAAATCCAACCTCGTTTCAAACCGCCGCCGGGCAGCCACGTGTCCACCGTCGGCGAGCCGGTCGAAAACTGCTCGGCCGATTCCATCGCGGGACTGGACGAAATCGCCGCCGCTCGGCTCCGCAGATCCGCCATCAACGATTCACGCCCAATTAGTGGCTGCGGCGCGATGTGAGGCTCATGCCCAGCCGAAGGGGAATCGGCACGCGAGGTTTCGTCCGCGGCCGTTTTCTCGCGGAGGTGCTTGGAGACCGAACGTTTCTCCGCGCCCTGGGCTTCTCGTGTTAAGGCCTGACGTGTTGGGGCCGTTTGAGTCGTGGTTGTGGATGAAGTGGCGGTCGCTCGAGTTTTCGCACCCGCCCGAGTTTCTGTACTTGCCCGAGTTTGAGCACTTGTCTGCGTTTGAGCACTTATCTGCGTTTCGGCACTGGCTCGGCGGTCGCGCGGATTTTCCTCTCCTTCCCAGAACGCGAACGTTTGCTGGGCGAGCGGTTTTCGTGCTTCCGGCTCCATCGTCTCTGATGGAAGCGTGTTCGATACGGGCATCGGCGTCCTGGCTGCCTTTCGTTTCGTAGATCAGAATGTCAGGGGAACCTGTCCGCCGGGTGGCTCGCTGAATCCGGCCATCGGGGCGTTTATTATGCAAGCAAACCTTTTGCTAGCAAATCCTTTTCCATCCGATCGTTCGACGTCATGTTGCAAAAAATCCGCTATTTTCTGTTCTTAACTGCTGTTCTCGTCGTCATCGTGGTGGCTTTCCAAAATCACCACGAAGTGGACATTGACCTGTTGTTCTTCAGCGGCCAGTACCCCCTCACGTTGTTGCTGTTGGCTTGTTCGGCGGTCAGTTTCATCCTGGGGGCGGTGTGGACGATGTGGCGATTGCGGAAGCGAGAGAAAGCCAAAGCTCGAGCGAAATCCGACGCGGCGGCGGCCGACAGCGGCAAATCCGACAAACAACCCGCTAAGGACTCCGGGCAGCCCAACGATGCGGTCAAAGAACTCGGCGGGTGAATCGGGGCCTGCTTGCCCGGACACTTCCTACGCTTGTCCGGATACTTCCAATGCTTGCCCGGATACTCCCCAGCGAGTCCGGGGGCATGAACAGGTTGTTCTTTGGGACGCAAAAGGTCCGCTCACCAACAACTTCTTCGGCCGATTCACGAACCGGCATGAATTCGCCAAACGCCGCATGAATTCTCGAAACGCCGGGGGAGTCAGGCCGTTGGAGGCTTAGGAGGCGACGTGCACTTCGGCAGGCGTTTGAGCCAGTCCGACGGTTGGGACTCGCGTGGCGGTAACCGTGGCTTGTGCGGCGGCGGCACGACGGCGGGCGACCAAATCGTGACGCAGGAGAACGGCCTGAGCCAAATCGCCGATCGACTGGACCGGCCGGCTGCGGACTCGCGATTGAGCCTCCATCTGATCGCGACCGTTGCGGATCAGTTGAGCGAGTCTCAACAAAGTGTCCTGTTCGCCGTTCTTCGGCTGGCTCGTCGGCGAAGCATTCGTTGCCTCGGGGGACGCCGTGTTTTCAATCGCCGATTGGGGGGCAGTGGGGGCGATCGAAGTGGCGAGATCTGAGAAGAGGGTGAGCTGGGTCATCGAAAAATCCTTCGCAGTCGCGGAAGACGGAGGCAAACGCCGTTGAACTGCAAGCATTCTTCGCGGACCCGGTGACACGTTTGGTCACCCGGTCAACAACAAACTTCTGAGACACCGTTTTGTGTGGCTTTTTCCCGCTCTTTCACAATGCCGACACGGATCGCGAAAACCCTCGATAGCGACGCCAACACATCCGGGACTTCGTGAGCCGGGCCGCCGTCGCCAATTTGATCGCGGTCTCTCTGTGGAGGGGGGCGAGAGGTGGTCGGTTTGTAACTGCTGTGATGGTCCTTTCGGGGGGAAGGAACGAGACGCAAACACATTGCTGACGGGAAGTTTGCCGCGATACAACCGGCAAACTAGACTTGCGGGTGATAGCTAGCAAATTCGCTCTTGAGGTTGGAGCGACTTGCTGGTCGCCTCTTTTCTCCTTTCTTATCTCATCAAATAGACGACCTATCTCGTGCTCTGGAATCCTAGCTCCACACGAACGACGGACTTTGATTCCACGGAGGAGAATTCGAGTCAGTCGTATGAACCTGTGATCGTACCGCCGGTGAAAATGTCGTCGGGACCAACTGCCGACTCACACGCCGGAACTCCGTCAATGCCTGATGAGGTGCGACCGTTGGATGACGTTTCCGTTGTCGAGACGGATGCTGAAAGCACCGCTCCGGCTTACACCGAGCCGACCGCCGATTTCGAAACCGGCGTCGATGAAACCAGTTCGCCGACCGCGGACATTCGATCCGACTCCGACGACGTCTCCTCGCTGCGAATGTTGCGACGCGTGTTGGCGTTGGTGGTTTGCTTTTGCGGTGCGACCGGATGGGCGTTGGCGTTTGGCGTGGCGACGCTGACCCTGGCCAGTCGCGTGAGTGAGTATGCGGGGTTCGCATTTGACGAATGGGTACCGACGCTGATCGCCACAGCGACGTTCGGCGTTTTGATTTTGTTGTTTGTCGTTCCGACCGGGTTGCGATCGTTGGGCATTCGCGTCCAAAAGCGCATGCCAGAAAAGTTGTCGCGGTGGTCGGAAATGAACAGCGTTGCCGATCATCTGAAAACGATGCGTGTCACCTTATCAGTGGCGATCGGTTTGCCCGTGATTGTGATTCTCGCCGGGCAGCTGTCCGGTTCATTGACGGAACCGATTCCCCGGCCCATCGATTGGTTGCCCACGTTGGGGATCGCGGTCGCCTGCTTTGGCGTCGCGGTGCTGATCCGTGTGGTCGCCTCGCCGCTCTACCGTCGGACTCACGCCGAAGCGTTGAAACGCAGCCTGCGTGCTCATCATCGCGGCGTCGCGTTGCGAAGTTTCATCGCACAGTGGGACAACCCGGCTCGTGAGATCTACCGCACGTGTCGGTTGAGCAATCGTCTCGCGTTGGTTCACCGAACCCTGACCGTGTCGGTGTTAGGATTGTTGTCTGCGGCGGGATGTTTGGCGGCTCTGGTGAACACCAATCTTTACGTCGGCGAAGTCTTATGCGGACTTTCCATCGCCGCGATCGCTTGGCAATGGCCCACCAGCCAACGATTGGTGACGTGGTCCGGCCTCATCATCGATCCGTTCTGCGGCGAACGCGACGAATACGAAGAGTTCGGCTGATCCGAGTATTGCCCTCAAGCCCAACCCACGTAGCCCGGTCTCTCCGAGACCGAGACCTCACTCAATAATCAAACCAAATCCCAAACCCGAGATAGTTGTCGTATCGTTCGTAGAACGAAAACTGGCTCGTCGGTCCGTTTCCGTACTGCATTCCCAACCGCAGACGACGGTCCGATTTGGAACCCTGGTACGACCAACCTGCCTGGAGCGTGGTCGACGCGTGGTAATCGGTTGATTCGTGGAAGACGAAATTCGCTGCGGCGAACGGAGCGACTGCACGTTCGTGTTTGACAGGCGGTGTCCATTCCGCTCCGGTTTGGAACTGCATTCGTTTCGCGCCGCCTGACTTCTTCACCGCCGCCACGACTTCGCCATAAACCCGCGTCGCGTCGGACGGAGTGTAGCTGACTCCATAAATCAGCGACTCGGCGACATAGTTGATGCGTTCGAACGTAGGGTTCCGGATCAGGTATTCATCTCCGACGTGCGAGCTGAGATGGAAATACCCGAACTTCGTCGCCCAAGGACCGTCGGCCCACGTCAGCAGCGTGCCGAACCGAAAATCCATCGACTCAACGTCTTCGGAATTGAGCAGGTCGAGACGGGTAATCACCGCTCCTTCAAAGTCCCACTGAAAGCCCTGTGGGTCGTCCGCTCCCGGGGTGCCGTACCGCAGAAAGCCGACACGTCCGCCGAGCGTTGCATCCCAAAAGTATCCACCGTCGTCGTCCCCGAACAGGATCGCCGACATCCGCGGTTCCTGCGGCCCGGCGAGGTAAGAGTGATACATCAAACCGTCCGGAAGGACATGCCAGTCGCGTTCTCCGACGACCGGTTGAACTGAGGCGATCGTTCGAATCAGCGTTTGCTCGACCGCGTCGGCGGGCAGGTACGATGAGGGCAGCGTTGGCAACGCAGCCGAGCCGACAGGTGTTTCGGTGTCGTTCTGAGTAGCGTCGTTCTGAGTAGTGTCGAGCAGCGGCAGCGAGACAAACGCGGGAGCCTCGCCCAGGGCGAATCCATTCTCGATCGCCCCTTCGGAATCGCTCGCGACAGACGCATCGTCAGCGACCGTCTGCGGCGCGTTGCAAACAGCGACGACGGTGAAAACGCACGAGCAGAGGATGATGCATCTCAAATCAATCAATGCCCCCCGCCGCATCATCGACATCGCCACGAACCTCTCGGTTGTCTATAGGTTCGCACGTGGCTCTTACAGACGCGACGTGCCACGTGAATTGCTCTACCGCCAAAACAGCAAATAACCCGAATGCTTTTTCGACACCGTTTTTCCTGCCGTACGGTTACCGCTGATTGATTCGCTCAGCGATTCACGCTCCACTTCACCAACGCGCCATCTGCGATCGCTCATCCTGGCTGGATCTCCTGACAGACCCCAGGTCGCAAACGTTGATGCTGCGGTGGACGCAAGACGAGACGATTGGCAAGGTTGACAACGGTGTCGATTGTATTGGTCGGAACAATCGCAGGTCCTACGTGAAGCTTTTGCGAAAATTTCAGATTGGTGAACAAACGCATCGAATTACGGTCTTCAAACTGAGCCGATTTAGGTGCTAATTGTTGACAACGTTTGGCATTTTCCCGTTGGATGCGTACAATGTGCCCGACCCACCGGGTGTCCAGCGATAGCGTGTCTCGAGCCCCACGGGCGGTAAGCGAGCCACGTCCCACCTTTCTTGCTCGACACTTTCCCTCCCTCCTTCGATGTTCGCCGCCGGATCCTTGACTCCGCAACTCCGCAACGGCGACAACTGTCTGTAGCAACCCATGAAGCAGTTCCTTTTGGCAGTGATACTGATCGTCGTGCCGGTCGGTCATTCGGTCGCGGCAGAAGCGAAATCGGTGCAGGCGACTGACCAGGAACACGCCGACGGTCGAGCCATTTTCCAAACCCAGTGTGCCCATTGTCACGGTGCGAAGGGGCAGGGCACCGAGGAAAACTACCCCGATCCGCTTGTCGGCGATGCATCGATTGGTGAACTCGCGGGATTGATCGCCGACACAATGCCGGAAGAGGATCCCGATCAATGCGTCGGAGAAGACGCAGTCGCCGTGGCTCGATACATCCACGACGCGTTCTACAGCGAAGCGGCTCAGTTGCGAAATCGACCGCCGCGGTTGGCGCTGCAGCGTTTGACCGGCGACCAACTCCGACAGAGCCTTTCGAACATCTATGGGCACATCGGCCAGATCCGCCGCGACACATGGAAAGAACGTCAGACGCAGCAAGGTCTCGAGGCGAGGTATCTCACCGGCAAGGGATGGAAAGACGAAAACCTCAAGATCAAGCGAGTCGACCCACAGGTCAATTTTGACTTCGGAATTGAAGGCCCCAAAAAGGCCGACGGCAGCGACGCGGGCATCGACGGGACGAACTTCCACGCGCACTGGAACGGAGGCATTCGGATCGAAGAAACCGGTCGCTATGAAATCATCGTTCGCAGTACAACGTCGTTCCAATGCTTCTTTGGACATGACCGGAACAAATTGATCGACAATCATGTGCAGTCGGAAGGGCGAGATGAGTTCCGCCGCACGTTGAATCTGACGGCCGGACGGATCTATCCGATCAAGATCGATCTGATCCAACGCAAACGAAAAGGGGACACACCACCGTCGAGTATCTCATTGTCATGGATTCGGCCGGGCGGTGTCGAAGAAGTCATTCCCGCTCGATACCTCGCTCCGGGATGGGCTCCCGCCGTGTTGAGGTTGTCAACGCAAATGCCTCCCGACGACCGCACCTACGGATTTCAACGCGGTATCTCGGTCGACCCTTCCTGGGACGAAGCGGTCACCTCGGCGGTACTCGAATTTGCCGATCAAGTATCCGAGGAACTGTGGGCGGACTACCGACGACGGCACAAGAAAGACAAACGATCTCGCGAAGAATTGTTGCGAAACTTCTTAGGCGAGTTGATCTCGATCGCTCACCGTGCCTCGCCGGACCAGGCCGGTGCAGAGCGGATCGTCAATGTCGCATTCGAGGCCAATGAGATCGAAGCGGATCGGATCCGTCACGCGGTTTTATTGGCACTGAAGTCGCCACGGTTTTTGTATCCGACGATCGATCAAGATCGGAGTCGTTCGTGGCGTGCGGCGGTCAAGATTTCGCTCGCGATGCACGACGCCATTCCAGGTGATGAATGGTTGATCACGGCGATCGAAAGGAACGAGTACGAAACGAAGGATCAGCGCCGAGCATTGGCGAATCATCTCGTCGATGATGCCCGGACGCGTGCCAAGGTTCGCGAGATGTTTCATCACTGGTTGAACATTTCGTCGAGCGATGATTTGCGAAAAGACGAAGAACGCTTCGCCGGGTTTGATGCCTCAGTCGTCGCTGATCTACGCGGCTCGCTTGATGCGTTTCTCGAATCGGTCGTGTGGTCACCCGAGAGTGACTACCGGAAACTAATGTCTGCGGATTGGTCGATGACGACACCGGCGCTAGCGGATTTCTACGGGGACGCGTGGCGTTCGACGGATGAACGATTGGAAGCTCCGAACGACGGCGAAGCCGATATTGCGAACGGGTTCGGTCGGTTTCAACCCACGGTTCGCGACCCGACGGTACACGTCGGTGTTTTGACGCATCCACTCGTGATGGCAAAGTTTGCCCACCATCAAAACACATCGCCGATTCATCGCGGCGTGTTCCTGATTCGGCACGTGATGGGGCGAACGCTACGACCACCAAACTCCGCGTTCGCGCCGTTGAGTCCCGATCTGCACCCGGACCTGACGACGCGTCAGCGGGTTGAATTGCAAACCAGCCCGGCGAGTTGCCAGATCTGTCATATCAAAATCAATCCGCTCGGCTTCGCGCTCGAGAACTTCGACGCGGTCGGGCGTTTTCGCCAATCAGAAAACGGCAAACCCATCGACGCGACCGGCGGATACACCACCCGCAGCGACGAGCAGGTTTCGTTTGATTCGGCCCGGCAACTCGGCGATTACGTGGCCGAGAGTCGGGACGCACAGTCCGCGTTCGTGTCACGGGTGTTTCAGTATTTCGTGAAGCAACCGATTGCCGCCTATGGACCTGAAAAACTCGACGAACTTACCGAACAATTCCGACAATCCGGCTGCAATATCCGTAAACTGCTAGTGGAGATCGCCGTTATTTGTTCGGACGAATAACGCTCCTGCCTGCCAAGAACCGATCCGGATGCTAACGCTCGTCTGCTGATCAACCTGCCGAGGTTTTCGGATCGGTTCCAATTCCTCCCTCCTTTCTATCCCACCGAAGTAACCATGCGCCCATCACGTCGTCGCTTTCTCAAGCAAACCGGCATCAGTGCCGCCGCCGCTCACTTCGCGTTCAATTTGCCGAGCCTCGCGTTGGGTGCCGCACCGACCGGTCGGAAACGTTTGGTCATCGTGTTCAGTCCCAACGGTGTGATTCCGGATCACTTTTGGCCGACGGTTGCAAAAAAGGAACAGGAAGCACCTTTGGAGTTCAAGCGGATTCTCAAACCGCTCGAACCGTTTCGCGATCAAACGGTGACGATGCACGGGCTGTGCAATCAAATCCAAGGCGACGGCGACGGGCACATGCGTGGGATCGGCTGTCTGTTAACCGGCGTCGAGTTGTTCCCTGGTGACATCCAAGGCGGCAGTGATACGCCGGCGGGGTGGTCGCAGGGAATCAGCATCGATCAGTTCTTGAAACATCAACTCCAATCCGACCCGAAGACGCGAACTCGATTCGGTTCGCTCGAGTTCGGTGTGATGGTGCCTGACCGAGCCGATACCTGGACTCGCATGTCCTACAGCGGACCGAACCAACCGGTCGCGCCGATCGATGACCCGTACAAGATGTTTGACAAACTGTACGGGCAGGCGAAAAACCGAGAGCTTCTCGCCAGCGTGCTCGACGATCTGACCGACGACTTCAAAACGCTCGAGAAGATGGTCAGCGTGGAGGACCGTCGATTGCTCCGGCAGCACCAAGAATTGGTTCGCAAGGTCGAAAAGGATCTGAAGGTGGAACTCGCCGCGCAAACCGATCAAATCGGACACGCGGTACCAGAACTCCCGCCGAACGTCGAAGACCAAAACGACAACATGCCGGAAATCATGCGGATGCAAATCGAGTTAATGGTCAACTCGTTCGCAGCCGACTTTGCCCGGATCGCGACGTTGCAAATCACCAACAGTGTCGGCGGTGCGAAGATGCGTTGGCTCGATATCGACAACGGTCACCACGCGATTTCGCACGAACCGGACAGCAACGAGGAAGCCTACGAGCACCTCATTCAGATCAACACGTGGTACTGCGAGCAAGTCGCGATGCTCGCGCGTCGTCTCAGCGAAACACCGGAACCGGGCGGCGATGGTTCGATGCTCGACAACACAACGATCATCTGGACGAACGAACTCGGCAAGGGGAACTCGCACACGCGAAACAACATCCCGTTCGTTCTGATCGGCGGTGGGCTCGGTATCCAAGGGAACCGAGCGTTGGACTTCAAACGAACGCCGCACAACCGATTCCTGATGACGGTCGCCGAGCGAATGGGCTTCCCGCAAGAATCATTCGGCAACCCCGACTTCTGCGGCGACGGCGTCCTTACCGGCGTCTAAAACGCGAAGGTCTTCACGTAGGTCAGCCTCTCCGAGGCTGATAATCAGCGTGAACTGCCAGCCTCGGAGAGGCTGGCCTACGTGAGCTAAGAGATTTGACCGCCCCGTCGTTATCAGGATGTTGATTTGCTAGCCCGCAGCGCGAACAAGGAATCACAGGCCTCCACTCGCTTGCCGGGCTGTTGATTTATTCGTTTAACGAGCAGCCCCAAAGGCGACCTACTTGCCACTGCACGTCGCCTACGGATACTGGTTAAACGCAATACCGTTCAATTTTTGTTTAACCCGTGCCCGAAGGGTAGGTTGTGTTCTGTCAAGCGTCGCCTACGGCTACCGGTTAAACGAAAACGCCACAACCCGGTGCTTCATTGAACGGTATTGCGGTTAAACGAAAACAGGTTGACTCTTGATTCAATCAACAACGCATTATGCGTCGGGTTCGTAGGCGAGGTTTGGTGAGAGCCAACGTTCGACGTCGCGGATCGCCCATCCTTTGCGTTTCGCGTAAGACTCGATCTGGTCCTTGGTGACCCGATCGACGCTGAAGTAACGCGACTCAGGGTGGGCAAAGTACAGACCGCTGACTGCCGCACCCGGCGTCATCGCGAAACTCTCGGTCAGTGACACTCCCGTTGTGTTTTCTGCGTCGAGCAGATCGAATAGCGTTCGTTTCTCCGTGTGATCCGGGCATGCCGGATAACCCGCTGCCGGACGGATACCGCGATAGGCTTCCGCGATCAGTTCTTCCCGGGTCAAGCTTTCTTCGGAGCCGTAGCCCCATTCGATCCGAGCTTTCCGGTGCAGCCACTCGGCGAGCGCTTCGGCGCATCGGTCGGCGACTGCAGATACCATGATCGCGCTGTAGTCGTCGTGTTCGGCACGATACTTGGCGGCGAGTTCATCGGCGCCGAGCCCTGCCGTCACGACGAAGCCACCGATGTAGTCCTCGCGGCCGCTGTCGACCGGTGCGATGTAGTCGGCGAGGGATCGATAGTGCTTCTGCCCTTTGCGCTCCCATTGTTGTCGGAGGCAGTGGAATCGCGTTTTCTCCGACGTGCGGCTGTCGTCGTTGTACACGATGATGTCGTCGCCTTCGGACGCCGCCGGGAAGAAACCGTAGACGGCTTTCGCGGTCAGCAAGTTCTCCGCGATGACCTTGTCGAGCATCTTGTTCGCGTTGTCGAACAATTCGCGTGCTTGTTCACCGACGACTTCGTCTTTGAGAATCTTCGGATACTTGCCACGCAGTTCCCATGTCGAGAAGAACGGTGACCAATCGATGTAGTCACGAATCTCGGCGAGATCGACGTCTTCCAAAACCCGCGTGCCGGTGAACTCCGGTTTGTCGACCCGCACCGAATCCCAATCGGTTGCAAAGCGGTTCGCGAACGCATCTTCATACGAGACGAGTTTCTGTTGGCGGTCACGGAAGCTCGCTGCGAGTTTGGCTTGTTCTTGCACGTTGGCTTCGAGGAAACCTTCCCGGGAATCCTTGCTGAGCAGTTTCTCGACCACCCCAACGCTGCGGCTCGCATCGAGAACATGAATCACCGGAGTGTCGATCACCGGAGCGATACGCACGGCGGTGTGTTTGGCACTGGTGGTCGCACCGCCGACGAGCAGCGGAATCGAGATTTCGTTGCGTTTCATCTCACGGGCGACGTGAACCATTTCATCGAGGCTCGGCGTGATCAAACCGCTCAGCCCGATCATGTCAACGTTTTGCTTGACCGCTTCTTCGAGGATCTTTTCAGCAGCGACCATCACGCCGAGGTCGATGACCTCGTAGTTATTGCACTGCAAAACAACTCCGACGATGTTTTTGCCGATGTCGTGCACGTCGCCTTTGACCGTCGCGATCAAGAATTTGCCACGGGCGGCTTGGTCTTGAGTTCCGTCGGCGATCTTTTCCTCTTCCATGAACGGTTCGAGGTAGGCGACCGCTTTCTTCATCACGCGGGCCGACTTGACGACCTGCGGCAGGAACATTTTGCCCTGACCGAACAGGTCGCCGACGACGCTCATGCCGGCCATCAATGGTCCTTCGATCACGTGCAGGCAACGATCGTAGTGTTGCCGTGCTTCTTCGGTGTCTTCGACGATGTATTTGTCGATCCCTTTGATCAACGCGTGCTTCATCCGTTCAGCGACGGTGCCTTCACGCCAAGTCAGGTCTTCGCCGGATTTCTTCTTGCCGGTTCCTTTGACCGTCTCAGCGAACTCCAACATCCGGTCGGTCGCATCGGGGCGACGGTTCCAAAGGACGTCTTCGACATACTCGAGAAGATCTTTGGGGATCTCTTCGTAAACTTCGAGTTGTCCGGCGTTAACGATGCCCATGTCGAGTCCGGCTTTGACGGCCCGGTACAAGAACGCGCTGTGGATGGCTTCGCGGACAGGATCGTTACCACGGAAACTGAAACTAATGTTACTGACCCCGCCGCTGGTCTTGGCACCGGGGCATTCCTTTTTGATCCTCGCGATCGCGTTGACGAAATCGATCGCGTAGTTGTTGTGCTCTTCCATCCCGGTGGCAACCGTCAGGATGTTGGGGTCAAAAATAATGTCCTCGGCCGGGAAGTCCGCTTTGTTGAGGAGTAAATCGTATGCACGTTTGCAGATGCGAACTTTGTTGTCCTCGTCGGCGGCCTGGCCCTCTTCGTCGAACGCCATCACGACTGCGGCGGCGCCGTATTGCCGGATCAGGCGTGCGCGGCGGATGAACTCTTCCTCGCCGTCTTTGAGCGAGATGGAGTTCACGATTGCTTTGCCCTGCACGTTGCGAAGTCCGGCTTCGAGGACTTCCCACTTGCTGCTGTCGATCATCACGGGAACCGCCGCGACGACGTCATCGCCGGAGATCAGACGCAGGAATCGCGTCATCGCTTCGGCACCGTCGAGCAACGCGTCGTCAAAGTTGACGTCGATAATCGTCGCACCGTTTTCGACTTGTTCGCGAGCGACCTCGACGGCTTCTTCGTATTTCTCGTCGCGGATCAGGCGGGCGAATTTGCGACTGCCGGTCACGTTCGTCCGTTCGCCGATCATCGTGAACGGGATTTCGGGACGCATCACCATCGGCAGTTGGCCGGACAGACGCGTGTAGACCGGTCCCGGTGTTTCCTTTTTCGGCTTAGCACCTTTGACGCGTTCGGCCATCGCGCGGATGTGGTCGGGGGTGGTGCCACAGCATCCGCCGAGCACATTGAGCCAACCGTTGTCGACCCATTCGCCGACCTTTTCCGCCATGACTTTCGGGCCGAGATCAAACTCGCCCATGTCGTTGGGCAAACCCGCGTTGGGGTGGCAACTGATTGGAACGCCCGCGACGTGAGATAACTCCTCGATGTGTGGACGCATGATGTCTGGGCCGAGGGCGCAGTTCATGCCGACCGACAACACGGGGAAGTGATTGATCGATGTCCAAAACGCCTCGACGCTTTGGGCGCTGACGAACGTCCGGCCGCCGTCGGCAAACGTGCCGCTGACCATGACTGGAACGCGGCGGCCGCCTTCGTCGAAGTACCGCTGGATCGCGAACAGGCAGGACTTCAGGTTCAGCGTGTCGATCGCTGTTTCGGGCAACAGGATGTCAACGCCGCCTTCGACGAGAGCTTTCACCTGGGCGTAATAACTGTCGGCCATCTGGTCGAACGTCGTGTCGCGGTGAGCCGGATCGTCTTGCGTGCTGATGGCGAGCTGCTTGGTGGTCGGCCCGATCGAACCGGCGACGAACCGCGGTTTGTCCGGTGTGCGATCACTCCATTCGTCGGCGGCTTTGCGGGCACACGCGACCGCGGCGTGGTTGATCTCTTCGACGAGTTCGAGCGGCAGGTCGAATTCGAGCATCCCGACCGGCGATGCCCCGAACGAGTTCGTTTCGACGATGTCACTGCCGGCTTCGAAATAGGCCGCGTGGATGTCGGTGATTTTCTCCGGATGCGTTAAGCAGAGAATGTCGGAGAAATTCTTTAGGTCCTTGTGGTGATCGGCGAATCGTTCTCCACGCACCCCGGCTTCGTCTAGTTTCAATCGCTGAATCATGGTCCCCATCGCGCCATCGAGTAGCAAAACGCGTTCGCGGATCAGTTCAGCAATCTGTTGATCGGTCGGGGAGGATAGCAACATGTCTTCTATGGAATAGGAATGGGGGTGGGGAGAATCGTGGACGCGGTCGGCGGTATCGACGAGCATTTCCCGTTATCGAAAAAGAGTCCTGCCGAGACGGCCCATCAGGACTACTTGGTGAGGAGTCTTTCGAACCGCTATCATCATTCCCCATTAACTTTTGAACAACCCAAGACAGAGGTTTTCCGCACATGCTGATCGATTCTCACCACCACCTGTGGGCGTACGATCCGTCTGAGTACGACTGGATTAGCGACGAAATGAGTGTCCTCAAACAGGACTTCCTCGCACCGCAACTGCGTGAAATCGCCGGCGACAACGAAATAGACGGTTTCGTCAGCATCCAGGCTCGGCAAAGCCTGACCGAAACGCGAGATTTGTTGAAAATTGCAGCCTCCGAGCCCCTGATTCGAGGCGTAATCGGTTGGGTTCCCTTCGCGGATGCGAATGTCGCCGCGGCAATCGAGGAATTCTCAGACAATAAGACACTCAAGGGGTACCGCCACGTCGTTCAAGACGAACCCGATGATCGGTTTTTTGATGGCGAAGCATTCAACGCCGGGATTCGCTCGCTCGCAGGGAAAAATCTGGTTTACGACGTGCTGATTTTCCCCAAACAGTTGCCTGCCGCGATCGATTTTGTCGACCGACATTCGGATATTCCGATGATTCTCGACCACATCGCCAAACCGGCCGTCCGGGCGGGGGAAATGGACGAGCAGTGGAAGGATCTCTTCACCCAACTCGCCAAACGCGATCACGTTTATTGCAAATTCTCAGGCGTCGCCACCGAAGTCCGCGATGACAGTTGGTCGGTGGAAACGATCCGGCCGTACTGGGACGTCGCTCTCGAAGCGTTCGGAACGGACCGGCTGATGTACGGCAGTGACTGGCCGGTCTGCTTGTTGGCGACCGAGTATTCCCGTTGGCTTGGTGCCGTCAAAGAACTCGCCGCACCGCTGAGCAATTCCGAACGGGAAAAGTTCTTTTCGGGCAACGCGACGAAGGCATACTCGTTGGGCTAAGGTTCCGGCGCAGATTGCGTTATCGGGTAGGTGGTAGTGGATCTTGTTAAAGATCCTCATGCAGCAGGATCTTTAACAAGATCCACTACGGGATACTCGAGTCTATTGCAGCAGGACTTCGATCGTGATGGGAGTTCCCTCGGGTAGTCTCAGCGTCAACTGTCCCGGGGTATCCGATTTCTCGACGGAAGCATCGCCGCTGGCAACGCTTGCGCGAACGATCTCGCTCGGCAACCGCAGGTCGATCGTTTGTTGCTGTGAGGAGACCAACGTCACCGTGACGCGTTGGTGATCCCATTTCAAACGCGAGACTTCGATCGCTCCACGGCACAACACGCCCTCGATTTCACCGACCGGCCAATCGTTGGGGAGTGCCGGCAGCAGATCGATCGTGCCTGGCGTTGAGGCGACGAGCATCTTGATGATCACCGCCGGCATTCCGCCGCTGATGTCCATGTTGAACAACGACCGGTGATTGTGCATCGACGCAAGGTTGCCCAGCCAGAATCGATTGACGAGGTGTCCGAGGCAGTGATAGGCGAGTTCGCCTTCACCGAGGCTTGTGGATGCTTGCCCTAACTGCACCAACCCAAAGGACATGAAACCGCGTTGGTTGTTTTTCCAATGCTTGTCGAGTTTGAACTCGATCGACTTCTTGAACGCGGCTCGCAACTCAGGGCTGCTTGCGATTTCCTCGGGCAATCCGTCGTACAACGGATAGAGCTGCGACGAGTGGCGGTGGCTGTCGTTGTTCTCCAGACGAGGCGTTAACCATTCTTTGATGATCCCGTCTTCGTTGACCATGTAGTCGGGCATCTTGTCGAGCATCGCTCGCCACTGGGGAATTTTGTCCGCGTTCCGATCGAGTTCCTGTGACGCGGCAATCAGATTCGTGAACAGCTCTTTCGCTACCGCAACGTCCATCGTCGCGTTGAACGAACCCTGTGAGTTTGAGTTGCCCGGCGTGTTTTCGGGTGACTGCGTTGGGGAGAAGACGTACTTCCCGTCGGGGCCTTCGTACAGGTAATCCTCGAAGAACAACGCCGCCTTTTCCATGAACGGCAACGCGTGTTCGGCGAGAAATTGCTTGTCGCCCGTATAGAGGTAGTAGTCGTAGAAAAAGTGAGACGCCCACCCGGCCCCGGCCACCCAGAATCCGCCCGCGAATGTTGGTGCCAACGCATTGTTGAATCCGTTTGTCGTGCTCCGCGAAGGCAACACGATCCCGCGAGCACCGAACATGTGTTGGGCGTTAATCTCCAACCACGGAACGATCGACTCGATGTACGACGTGTAGGCCAGCATCAGTTCGGGCATGTTACCCATCATGTTGGCCGCGATCGCCGAGGGAACGTTGCCGTTGTGGGTGTAATCGCTCGCCCATCCGGGAACGTAGGTGCCGCCCCATCCTCCCTGCAGGTTTGGTGGTAATTCTCCGGTGCAGGAGATGATGTTGTATCGGCCGGCGTCAAACTGTTTTTCGATGAGTGCTCGGTTGAGATTCTCGTAGGTGGATTCTTGGAGCAAATCTTCGGTCGGCCGTTCGTGGTCGGCTCCTCCGCCGATGTCCAACTTCATTCGGTTGAACATCTCGCCGTGGATCGCCGCATGGGCGTCGAGCAATTCTTGATAGTCGATCGGCAAACTCGCCAAGTGCGATCTCACCTGCTCGGCTTGGGATACATCCTGGTCGTATAGCAAACGGATGTCGATCAGCAAAAGAACGTTACTGGCCCCTTGAATCGTCATCCTCTCGTTGTCGATCGAGATTTGAGCAGGGCTGTCACTGGCGTTTCCATCAACAATCACCCGTGCGAAACCTTCGAGTGCCTCGATGCTGCCCGGATACGCGTTGGTGAAACGGTTCCGATACGAAAGCTCGGTTTTGCTTGTCGCCATTGAGATGTCGGAAATCGACTTGCGAAAAACCTTAAGCGAGCGGGCGACTTCGTCCGCGTCTAGTTTGTCGCTCGGTGTGCGAGGCTCCATCGCGAGCGTGCAGTTCACCGCGCCCGGTTGGTCCGCGTTGATGGCCAGGACCGCGACGGAGTGTTTTCGCGACACGAACAAACGACGATAAAACGTCCCCTGTTCGCTGGTCCAACAAACGGTGGCTTCACCGGTTTGGAAATCGACCGAGCGTGCATAATCGGTTGGCTCGCTGGCCGAGTTCATTTGGATCGCGAGGTCGAACGCGGGCACGAACGGATCGGGATAGAGAAAGTCCTCTTGCCCTGAAAAGTCGAACGCGAGTTGCGACGCCTGTTTGTAAAGTCCTCGGTCGATAAGCCTTCGGATCTCAAACAGTCTTGCCGAATTGTCCGGCGGCATTGTGGGAGGGCCTTGAGGCAGAAACAGACGTTCGTGCGTGAATATGATTCGGTCGTTGAGCGGTCGGCTCAACATGTTGGCACCGAGTGTGCCGTTTCCCGTGATCAATCCTTCTTCCCACGTTTCAGCAGCGCGAACGCTGACGAATCCTCGTTCGGGAACCGGCAAAGCGTCCATGGCGATCGAGGGTTCAGAGACGATGGATAACAGGATCGTTGCGGCGACCGTGACAGAGAGAGAGGTTTGCGGTCGGTTTTTCATCTTGAGATGCTCACAATCGCGAGTTGGCAGCGGGCGAAATCAGTCGGGGCGGTTTGAGACGTCACTTCGCAGAATAGCCACCGTTTGACGATGATCAAAATGCGACGTGACGATGTGCCACAAACCCCCGGCTAGTTCGCCTTATCATGGTGTTTTTGAAAGTTGGTTTGTCATCACAGTGGACTCGAAGCACCGCTGTTTGATCTAGGAAGTGCTGCCCCAGCCTTCAAAATCCTGCGCACAATTCGAGTGTTCCGACGCATGCTAGTTTTCGGGCAAGCGGTAGTGGATCTCGTTAAAGATCCTGCTGCATGAGGATCTATAACAAGATCCACCACCTGAAAATCAAGCTGCCTAAATGACGAGAGCATCTTAAAGTTCGACGTGTTCGATTCCTGTCGCTGGATTCGCCGGTGCCTCTGAAACGCGTTAGGGCGTTCCTTGGTCCGGGTGTGGGATCGGACGGCCGTGCGGGTCGGTCGCCGGCGAGTCGGTTTGCTCGTCGAGTTGATCCTGCATTTCACGGTCGGTGAAGTGTTCGAGCCGGTCGGCTTTCGCGTGCAAGCGTTCTTCCGCCACATCGACTTTCGTAACCAAGTATTGTTCCCACAGGCGGTGAGACCGCACGATCGTTTTGGCTTCTCGGCGACCGAGTCGCGTGAGTTTGGGTAGCGATGCGGTAGGCAACTGTGACGCGTCGGAAACCGAATCCGATGCACCGGCCGGTTCGACTCGGCCTCGCCATGTCAGGTATCGAATCGCTAGCTTGACGGCGAAACGATTGGTTAACAGGGTCTCGGCGACCCAGTCGATGGTTTGTTTCGATGGGGCCAGGGTGACGGCGAAAGCTTTCGCGATTTCACCTGAATGCGTTCCACCCTTGTCGGCGCTCGTGTCGCGCGAAGATTCCTCGATCCGGTAGAGCAACGTCAACACGTCGTCGGCCAGGATCGTCCAACGCAACCATTGTTGTCTCGCCCAACGTGGAAGGAATCCTTGCTGCGGTGCGAACAAAAACGCGAGCAGGAAGGCCGCGCCCGCTGCCACGCTCATCATCCCCGCGGTTGTCGTGCTGCGAAAACCGAACCAGGACGGAATCACGATGGCCATGACGTGTCCTGCCCACGCAGACGCCGCCGCGATGATGCACGACAAAATCACCATCGTGCCCAAACGGTTCGTTAACAGATACGCAGTCGCGGGAGGCACAATCAGCATCGCCACGACCAAAATATTGCCAACGCTCTCAAAGCTCGCGACAGCCGTGATGGCGACTAACGTCATCAAGGCGTAGTGAATCAAACTCGCCGAAAAACCGCTCGCCGTCGCGAGGGCCGCGTCAAACGTCGAGATCTTAAGCTCTTTGAAGAACAGACCGACGAACAGAACGTTGATGATCGTCACAATCGACAACACGACCACGACGCGCGGTACCGCGACGTTTAACCATGGAACGTCCCACTTGTCCAAGGGTGTTTGTTCGATCGCTCCGTAGAGAACACAACCGGGGTCCAAGTCCACACGATCCGCCGCGACGACGATCATTAACAGACCGCTCGCAAACAACGTCGTGAAGACAACGCCCATCGATGCACCTTCATCGACTTGACCGCGGTTGTGAATGAAGTCCGACAGCAGTGCGGTGAGCACGCCGACAATCACCGCACCGACGAACATCCAAATGCTGCTGCGACTTCCCGAGATCAAAAACGCCGCCGCGAGGCCTGGCAAGACCGCGTGAGAGATCGCGTCGCCGAGCAGACTCATCCGTCGCAGCAACAGGAAGCAACCGAGCAACGACGAGGCGACCGCACACAGGATGCCCGCCGCCACGATCCATCCGTCGAGTTGCCAATTCCAATCAAAACCCATCATGTCCCACCTCCGGCGGCATGAGGATCGTCGGGCATGCGGGTTTTGCCGAGCTCGTTGTCGAGCAGGGTTTCTAACTCGGCCACGATTTCGGGTTCGAGGACGTGTTCGATCGCGTCGGCGTCTCGGTCGACTCGCTGGGGCGCGATGTCGGCATATCGGATCAGATACAATTCCCACAATCGGTGACGGCGCGTCAAACGTTTGGCTTCCGTTTGACCGCGATCGGTCAACGCGAACTCCATCTTCGAAACGTTTTCCGTGATCCATCCGTCACGCGACGCGTGCTCGAGCATTCGCCGCAACCGCTTTCGCGACCAACTGCGCCGCTCTAGCAACTCATCGTAGGGAACCGAAACGCGATCCGGATCCTGTTCGAACATTTCATAGAGTTCGCGAAGCAAGTG
>NZ_ANOH01000281.1 GCF_000346505.1 Aporhodopirellula sallentina SM41 | reverse complement strand
GTGTATCACATCGTGCATTCCCCCCAACGTGATTGGGCGTTGAGCCCGATCAGCGACCGGCCGGCGCCGGCAACGTGTTGTCGCCGAACTCGTCATCGGGGAGGGCGAGCGGATCCGAATCCCCGTCGAGAAGACCGTCACGCGGTTTCGGAGCAGGCAACTCGCCACTGCTTCCGTTGCTCTCTCGAGCGGCCTGAGGACCTTGCGATTGATCCACACCCGAGTTATCAGGTGCTGAACTGTTAGGCCCTGAACTATTGGGCGTTGAGCTATTGGGAGTTGCACTATTAGGTACTGAGAAAAAATTCCCGAGTGCCGAACCGACACCGCCCAACAAACTCTCACCCGCAGCAGCGGGATTCGCTGCTTGCGACTTCGAATCGGCTTTGGGTTGTTGCGAAGGAGTCGCCGGGCGGATTTCACCACGCTCGGTTGCCGATCGCGCGGGGACGCCACCGGGACCTCCCATCTCAGCTTCGATCTCCTTCATCGCATTGCCACGAACGATACCGAGTGTCACCGAGTCGCCTGGATTCAACAACGCCAACTCTCGCACCAAGCCGTCCGTATCTCGAATGAGTCGTCCGGCGGCGGAAACGATGCGGTCATTCGGCTTGATCCCCGAGATTTCGCCCGCACTGTCTTCCTTTACCGTGACCACCAACACGCCACGCTGAGGGGTGGCGTCGCGTGCTTCGAGGCCCAATGATCCGCGCGGGCGTGCCAGCGTCGGTCCGTTTTTTGAACCGGCAACTTTGTCACGATCCACCGGGGGCTTGGCAACCGAACGCGTGGCATCCGACGGATCGCCCGATCCCTCGATGGCCGCCAACTTCGTTTGGTACATACGACCGTTTCTCAAGATATAGACGACGGCCTCGGCACCTTCTTCGAGACGTCGTTGGGCCGCACGCACTGCGTCCAAAGACTCCGTCCGCACGCCATCGATCGATACGATCACATCTCCCGGTCGAATGCCAACCTTGGGTGCGTTCGATTCCGAACTGAACCCGAGTACTTGCAGCCCTCGGTAGCGACCGGTGAAAACCGGCGACACTTCGATACCGAAACTAGGTGTAGCCTCGGTGTCGTCGTTGTTGCCCTCGCCACTCGTTGCCTCGGCATCCGGCGAAGCACTGGGATCCTGGCCTGGAACGGGTGTCGCGAGCACTCGCGAAGATCCCGGACTGAGCGGTTGTTGGTACGGCGGCGGTTGCTGCGGCATGCGCCTCGCTTCGATCCTCGCCCTCCACCGATCTAACAACCTCTGCGCCGATGCGGGTTGGCAGACTACCGAATGAATCATCGCAAGCGCGGTGAGGCACGCCAAAGTCATCCCAACCGACCGCAACTTGTTCTGAGATTTCAACATCAACATTCTTTCAATTCCGAGACCTTCATCAAACCGCCTGCGAAAAGCCTCATTCGCTTTGAAAAAACGAACAAACATGAGCCCAGACGAACGCAGCCGTGTCAGAGGGTTCATTCCATTGCCCTACGCCAACGAGCCCCCCAATCATAGAGGGATCACCTGGACAGTCCATCCGATCGAGACGATTTTGACAAAAGACGCTAAGTTGTCCCAGAGTCACCCGTTTCACCTCTCGTTCGTCTCCTCCCTCGGCGTAACATTTCGCGTCGGTTAGCTGATTCGCATCCATGTCAGGCGAGTCCCAATCCTCTCGGGAAGCAGTTCCCGACCCGTCCGATTCCCTCCCAAACACAGCCAATCCGATCCCGTCGCGGTCTGCCTCCACCGCTTCTGACGTCGAATCACCGCGACCTTTGTCGGTGGCGGTCTGGCCCCTATCGACGGCAGAACTCGCAACCGCGTTGGCAACAACGCTCAACCGCCTTTCGCCTTCGCGAGCCGGGATCGTGACCGACCAACTGAGAACCGTGCTGCGTTCGGAGGCAGCGGATCGGCTGATCGTGCGCGCGGCCGCGGCTGAACCCGCACGGCTCGAAAACGCGGTTCTCGCGATCACTCTGCTGCCGGATTCAGGCGACACCGCCACGGTGCTGCACCTCGATTGGGTCCAGCCCCCCAAAATCTCTAGCATTCCACCTACATCTGGCATCCCAGATTCACCGGAACAAACAGAATCGGGAACTGCGGCGACAGCCACGACAGTTGGTCGAACCGCCGAAACGATCGAGCCCCACAAGAACCAAATCGCCCAGTCGCTCCGACAAGAATTGGTCACAACGATCGCCGATCGAGGCATGCGGTTCATTCAATGGGCGACCGACCCCGTTGCCCCAGCACCGGAGGATGCCGCGAAGACGCATCCGGTTCCCGCAAACCGCTGGCCCGAAACTTTTCAATTCTCACAAATCGGAACACTCGAGTACCTCGCCCTCGATTGCGATGACAACGGCCAGTGGAACACGACTGCCGACACAGACAAAGAAAACACAAGCGCCGCGCCGCTCACTCTCGAATCGCTCGATCACGATGACGCCGCCCAACGAGATCTGTTTGAAAAAGTCGTTGCACAGACCTATGTCGATTCACTCGACTGCCCACCGCTCGAAAACTTTCGAACCGTCCAAGAGATCATTGCCGGATACCGAAACGCGGCCGCCTTCGCACCGGACCTGTGGTTCATCGCTCGCGAGAGTACTGAAACAACAAACAATCCCTCGACAAACAATGCCTCCACAAGCGACGCTTCCACGGATCAGGAGCCTGCGAACGTCGGTTGCCTGATCCTCGCCCGTCACGCCAACAGCCATCACGAATCCGATGAAGAAAGCAACCCGTCGGCGGTGATCGAGCTCGTTTACATGGGCATCGCACCCGAGCACCGAGGACGTGGCTACGGCGAAGCCTTGATGAGAAAGCTAATCGATATCTGCCAACATCATTCAGCCGAACGATTAATCCTCGCGGTCGATCGCGACAACCATCCCGCACTCGCCGCCTACAATTCCATCGGCATGCAACCGCTGTTCCGCGAAACCGTGTGGGGACACAAGGTGCCATCGCCACCGCAGGGCTGATGCGACGCCATCTGGTAGTTTTTATCAACTCAATTATCGGGTAGTGGATCTTGTTAAAGATCCTGCAGCATGAGCATCTTTAACAAGATCCACTACCGCCTACCGGAACACCAAACCGCGTCGGACCACGAGAGCATTCTGAAATCTAAGGTGCCCGATTCCCGTAGCCGAATTTGCCTGAATTCAGGCGACATCATGTTTAGAAACGGTCTAAGTCGTCACGCGGCCGCGCGGCCCCAAACGCCCGAACATTCGGTCGAGTTCGTCGAGGCTGAAGAACAACGCCGTGGGACGTCCGTGCGGACAATGATGCGTGTCCTGATACAAATCCTTTTGCTCGAGCAAACTGGTGATCTCCTCCGGTGACAAAGGATCTCCCGCCTTCACCGCCGCCTTGCATGCGACCGTGCTTAACAGGTGATTGAGAAGGTCCTTCGGGTTCGGATCGCGTCCGGCACCCATCACCGATTCAAGAATCGTCCTGAGCATATCCGCCGGATCTTTGTTCGGCATGATCGCCGGATACGACTGGATCAGGATCGTTTCACCGCCAAAGTCTTCGATCTCCAAACCGATCCTGGCGAGTGTGTCTCGCACTTCGAGCGCCGCTGCTCTTTCGGCAGGTGTCAACGAAACCGGTTCGGGCACGAGCAATCGCTGTGCTTCGAGCGACGCGTTCTCACCGAGCACCTTCTGGCAAACTCGCTCATAAAGCACTCGCTCATGCAACGCGTGTTGGTCGATCACGACCATGCCCTTTTCATCCTGGGTCACCAGATACCGGTTGCGAACCTGGAACCCGAGATAACAAACACTCGGCGAAGGCCCAGTACCATCCACTGCACCGGAAACGCCGGCGTTTGCCGAGGATGTCGCATCGGGTTCGAGATCCCATGGTGCGACACTGTCCGAGGCGTCATTCGCCGGGGAAGCCACCGCCGAGCCGTCACCTTGAACCGTCGCCCCTGGCAACACCGATGCGCCACCGTCAGAAAAAGGACGGAAGTTGGGAACACCACCTAAGCCAGACGGCGACACACCCGACGACGTGCCTGGCGTCTGGGATTGAGACGGTTGCGAGTGAACCGGTGACGCGTGCACCGTAGCCCCATCAATTCGGTTGACGGTGGACGAGGCGGAGATATCAACGCCACGATTTTCCGGCGCGTCCTGTCCCGTTCTCGCCCATTCAATTACCGACTGTCGCTGCTCATCGACTTCGCGAGCCGGCATGCCCATCACGGACTCACCGCGTGAACGCAGGTCATCCCCCTTCATCGGTTCGGGCGCCGGTGCCGCCCCAACCCGGTGCGTCATATCGGTCGATAGGAATCGCTGACGCAGCGTCTGCAACAACCGACTGTAAACACGGCCACTGTCGGTAAAGCGCACCTCGAGTTTTGCGGGGTGCACATTGACGTCGATCATCTCAGGCGGCATCGTCATCCGCAGAAAACACACCGGGTGTCGCCCCACCATCAACAAACCACGGTACGCTTCGCCCAACGCGTGCTGCAACGCCCGGTCACGAATGTGGCGACCGTTGAGAAACAGATACTGCATCCGGTTGTTACCGCGATTGACCGACGGGT
>NZ_ANOH01000280.1 GCF_000346505.1 Aporhodopirellula sallentina SM41 | reverse complement strand
TACGGGCGTCATAGAAGCTCAGCACCGTGAATGCGAAATCCTAGTAGTGTTTGTTTGAATTAGCACTGTCTTGCTGTCGTTGGCTTGGAATTTGCCGGTGTTGAATTCGGTCGTTAGTATTGGGCAGTCGAACGAGGATTAGCTGTACAAGGGCACTGGTGTGAAAACGCTGTGCTGAATAGATTGACCTAGGTGGACCGATGTCGCCGTGTGGAGCGTAAGGGGCGGTTCGATTCTCAGCGTCTCTTGAGGTTAGCTGGCAACTCGTCCTTTTGGGTCGATATCCATCCATTGTGATGCGAGTTGTTCGTTGCCGTGACGTGCGGGACGTATCCATTCAAGCGAATGAGGCTTTTCTGCGATGCCTTCTCTGAATTTCCGTTTTTTGCTCACGGTTGCTCCGTTGTTGTTGGTTTTGTCCGTGCTGGTATTGCTAGTGGGACGCGGGCTCTATCAGCGCGATCAAATCTTGAACGAATATCGGATGGCGGCACGTGAAGCCGTTGCTGAAAAAGATTTGGAATTAGCGAAGTTCTATTACACCCGTTTGGTCGGCAGCGGAGACCGCGGGACGGTCCGAGATCAATTCAATTGGTTTCATGTGCTGGCAGCATCCGGTGATGCGTCCGGTGCTCAAAAGCAACTCGATGATCTTGCGCCGAACGACGCGACGGGTTACGGGCCGGCGCATTTGGTGAAAGCAAAGTCGCTGCTATCCGTAGTCGAACGAGAGGACTTGGACCGCGACAAAATACTGACGCAGGTAGAACATCATTTGCAGCAAGGGGCTTGGGGGGAATCGCTGGAAAACGATCTGTTGTGGTCGCAGTACTACCTCGCATCGAAGGAGATGGACCAAGCGACACTCCGTTTGAATTCGGCGGCAAAGCGGAATCCTGATCTTTGGTTTGAAATCGCCCTTTTCTTTCAGGGGTTAGACCGAACTACCGATGCTACTCGTTGCTACGAAAATGCTGTGCAGCATGCACGGAAACAGTTGCGAGCGGATCCCACAAACACCACTGCGCGACTAAGGCTGGCGACGATCTTCTCCGATCGAGGCGAACGCGAAACTGTGCGAAAGCTATTGGTGGATGGCATGCGTCTCGATGATCAGGATGCTGAATTGAAAACTGCCGCCTCGAATTTTGCGTTGCTGCAGCTTGACAGCATCACCGATGATCAGCCGGATGCCGACAAACGGCGTTTGACGTTGCTAACCGAAGCGGCGGAGTTGGCTCCTAACAATGGAGCTGTTTACAGTGCGATTCAGGCATTTTATTACCGGGCTCGTACTGATGTTCAGCGGCAAAGCTATCGTTCCACGCTGGAGGAGATGATTGCGTCCGGGCACAACGTGGCGGCAGCTCATTTCGCGCTGGGGAACCTGCTATTCAGTGATGGTCAGCTGGAGTCCGCTTCCTTTCATCTCGAAGCTGCCGTTCGTATGGATCCGAATGCGGCGATTTTTGCGAATAATTTGGCTTGGGTGTTAGCGCATGCGGAGCCCGCTGACATTACACGTGCCGATGAGTTCGCGTCGATCGCACTTGAGGCTCAACCAGACAATGTCGATTTCATGGACACAATGGCAGCGGTTCGCATGAAACAGAATCGTTTTCAAGAGGCTATTCCATTGCTCGAGCTAGTTCTCGCCAAGGCAAGGGGAGAGCGCCTAGGTGAGCTGCATCTGAAGCTATCCGAAGCATATCAGAGCATCGGGCAGTCGAGTCTGGCAGAGAGGCACCGAGAGCAGGCCGCCACCGCATCATCGCGAGGCACGTGAACTATCGCCGCGAGGAGACACGGGGGCATCATCCGAGATGATTCTTTGGATTGAGTGACCTTGTGTGGACTTCCGTGTAAGTAGGTGCGGCGAGTTCTCGCGACATTGCAGGTCTTGTATCCTCGGATTCGACAGCTCGATTGTTCTGTCGCGTAAGCCTTGACGTGCGCAGGTCGGTTTGGGTGGACATGCGAGCATCGGTTCTGTGGCTCTTGTTGAGAACCCGGTGTTAGACCCTGCCGGTTGCGAGCTCTGCCTGATTTGAGATGTCTGTCAATTGATGAACAGGTATTCGGTTGTTGCTCGGAAAAGGCGAAAAAAGATTGATTTCAACGGGCGGCCTGGTGTCCCTGGGGTGCGTGTTGCGATGCTTTGTTCACCGTTAGCTTGCTTGCATCATCGGCACGGTCGCTGGAATCGTGTCAGCCATTATTAAAGTCTTGACTCCATCCCCCCCAAAACAACAATAATGAATCCCGAGTGGGGTGCCTTGCCTTCGCTTCTACAAGTGTGTTTTGAATGTCGTTTGGTCCAAGTTAAGAGGAAACGAGTATGTTGAGAATTTTCTGTATGTTGGGGCTCCTAGTGCTAGGTGCCCCTATAGGTCACGCTGATATGGTGATCGACGATTTTAGTAGCACAACGCTAGGGACACGTGCATCCGCGGTTTTTCCAGGGACGGTTACTACCACAGGTAGCTACGATGCGACCGGTTTCGCATTCGCGCAGCTGGAATACACGTTCGATGAAAGCGTTGATTTTTCACCGAGTTCCGTTATTGCGTTGGAGGACTTTGCTTCTGATGGTAGCGGAACGATTAGCTTGATTGCCAAAAGTGCGAGCGGAAACGTTACCACTACTGCTGAATTTACAGATGCGACTTCTGGTAGGCTTGCATTTGGTTTTGAGCCTGGCGAGTTGTCAGCTGTGGATAGCTTGACATTCAACTTGCAATCTGACCCATTTGGTTCGCAAATTGACCTCAGCTTCTCGTCTGTGCAAGCGGTTCCCGAGCCGACTTCGATCGCTCTTGTCAGTCTCGCTGGTTTGGGTGGTCTCGCCGTTCGTCGACGCCGGAAATTAGCGAGTGCTTAAGCATCGGTAGCTAGCTCATCCGCAGTTGGTTCACTTCACAAAACGGCGACGGGGGGCATCCCGATTGCCGTTTTTTTATTGGTTCTTAGTAGTCGTTGGCGTCGCGAATGATTGCCCGTGAGGGGCGTGAGCACAACACAGAAGAAGCCACCTTTCTACTATTCGTTCGTTGCCGCGTATTGTCCGACGGCAGCCAAGCGTTGTATTTGGCGGCACGTGAGCCCCATGGTTTTCGACGATCGTTCGCTGTATTGAGACAGCGTTTATGGCGACCCGGAATGCGGGAGTTTCGGGGGATCGCTGCCTGTCAACACTTTCCCATGATCATGTCCACTTCTGCCTTTGAGCGATTGATGTTAAAGCCATGAGAATCTTCTTCGCCACCATCCTGGTCGTTGCCTCTATTGGCATGATCGTAATGTTTATTTTTCTCGATGCCGCTCCGGCGGCGTCTCGGCAAGAGTCTCCCGTCAATCAGGGCCGTGCGGCCTCTTCGAACGAATCACCTGCTGCCAAACCGTCGGCGCCCTCGAATGAGAAAGGTGCCGATGCGGTGGATTTGAGGGACGATACGGCTTTATCTCGGTCGGAAGCCTCGCTGAATTCCTTGGACGCATCTTCAGTTGCTCCCAAAGCATCGGGCAGCAGAACCGCGGACGAAAAAGGAGCGGCGCCGGTTGATGAGATACTTGCGACGGTTCGAAGTGCTTCCTCTTTGTCCGTTGAAATGTCCGCCGCAGGCGATGCCGATGTTGATAGCAATGAAGATGACCTGGGATTTGTTCGAGAGGTAACTGTCGAGGTCCACAATCTGTCGGGAGATGCGGTTGGGTTAGGGGTCGTGGTCGCAGTTGGGGCCCGGGTCGTCGATATCCTTACAGCCGACCATGTATTGGACGCTCCAGTGACCGGGAATGGACCTTTGCGGTTGGCAGTGCGATGGACGCCTGCAGAGTCGATTGAAGACGATCCTCTCGCAAAGTTGGCCTCCTTGAGTCACCCGGTATACAAAGCGGTGCGGGTATTGCGACGGGATTCAGCACGTGACCTAGCCGTCCTTCGGGTGGAGATTCCCGGGGGAACGGAGGCGTTTGAAACTGCAACCCTCTATCCCGGAGGTATCGATTCGCTCGTTTCATTGGTAGGGGAGACGGCCTGGACCACGAGCGTTAACGATCTTGATGCAGGAAAAGTAGTGACGGAGATCCGACCCGCAAAAATACAGGGAATGGAGGTCGCTCGTGTTTCTGAATTTGCGGACTCCAACGTGTATCTGAGAGTCGATACGCCTTCGAGACAAGGGATGTCCGGAGGCGGTTTGTTTCGTCGTTCGAACGGGGGTAAGGAACCCCGGTTGCTAGGTATCGCGAGCGGGAACTCAATGGGGCACGGGTACTATGTTGCTGCAAATGTGATCGTAGATTTAATGCGTGAGATTCGCGCCTCAGGGTTGTGAAAGGGATCGCCATGCGACGACCGGTTCTGTTCGAGAATTTGTTGATTATTGGTTGTTGCAGTACCTCTCGTGGAAGTTAATATTCAACCAAGCAGGCGAGGGCAGTTGTCGTTGTACGCAAAGTTAATTCGATCCGTATTATAAGTTTCCGATGATCTTTCGAGCCGCTTTCTCTTACATGAACTTTGGAAATCTGCTACGTGCTATCGCAGTATGCATGGCTGCGATTACATTGCCGGCGAATGCTGCTGTTTTCACTCAAATAGCAGACCCTTTCGTTAGGGTCGATGTCGATGGTTCACCGGGGCTGGATTCTCAATTCGATTTGGGCGCTACCGGTACAGAACTTCCAAATTATGCCACCGTTTATGATGATTTTTTATTTGCAAACGATTCGGTCGTCACTAACTTTTCCTGGATCGGTAGCTACGAACTCGACGAAGAAGGCGACGTGCTGGCAAGCGAATTTATGGTAAGCGTGTACGCGAACGAGACGACGGGTCCGTTCTCGAATGAGCCTAGCGATACGCCGATTTACACGGAAACGATCTCATCTTCAGCTTTAGGCGAAGAACAATTTTTTATAGGTGATCGAGCATTTCGTTCCTACAGTGCCGATATCACTGGCCTGCTCGAGTTAACGGGTGGGGAAACCTACTGGTTTTCGGTTGTAGCCCAACTCGACTGGGCCGATAACAATTGGGGTTTCGCGTTCAGTGATTTAGGTAATGGTAATTCGTTTCAGGATTTTCAGGATGACGTCGATGTCGAGGAGTTGGTTCGGCATAACGATACCTATGACTATGCGTTCAGTGTAACAGCAGTCCCGGAGCCGGGAGCCTTCGCGGTAATCGGGTTGACCGGGTTGTTGGCAGTTGCGTATCGAGGAAGACGGCGGAATGTCGTTGTTGGGGTTGTTTAACGCAGCCTCAGTTACGTGGTGTTCATTTGGTTCTCAAGAAAGGTTTTTGAAATGAGTCGATGCATTCAAGTTGCCCAGGTCATCGTGCCTCTTTCCTTGCTCGTGGTTGCAGCGTTGGTTGCTGTTGCTCCCGTGGAGGCAGAGAACAAACAACAGCTCCCTGAAGTTGCCACTGACGTCGCAGTCGGTCCCGAGGCCGCAGTTCTTGAAGATTGGGAATTCACTCGTCAGCGACAAAGCCGGACAGATCGCTTTCTATAGGAGCAATGACTCAATGCGAGTGGAACGCACAAGTGCGTTCCTCGTGTGGAGCGTATGACGCTGTTTTTCGTTTGGTTGACAATTGCTTGTCCTGAAGAGACGGTGCTATGCGGGGTTCGCAGGTGAGTCTACGTGATGAACATTGGTAGGCAATGTTTCCAGACGCGGCGTACCTGTATGGTCAGATTGGTTTACTGTCATGCTTTCAATGAGTTGTGGCGAGTGGACCGATTGAGGGGCAGTTTTCATTTACTCCGTCATGCTAAGATCGAGTGCATTGGGCTGTTCTATTTCTTAGCAGTTGTCTGAATCTCAGTATGTCGATCGCCGCTTGCGTTCGCATGCGTCTGGAACTCGTTGTCAGTGCGTGGTATCGAACGTCAGACCGGATCAGTAGAGAATTCGCCGGTCGATTATGTTCTCGAAGGTTTACTCTACACCGTATTGCTCCTCGCGCCCTGGCCGCTCGGTTGTGCCAGTCCCCTCGGTGAGTTCTATCTCACTCTAGCTGTTGCGGCTGTTATTTTGCTCGCCAGTGCGAGATGGTTGACGGGAACCGTTGCTGTTTGGAAGGGGCGTCGAACGGGGCTTTTTTTTATTGCCGGGGTTGGTGTCTTGGCGTTTTCGGCCGCTTGCCATCTGATTTGGGTGCCCGACCGGTTGCGTGATCTGATCGCGCCCGGTGTTGGCACCTGGTTGTGTCCAGCGGAGTGGATTGGGGAACGAGATGGTCGGTTGATTTGGCCTGCTGGTGAGACTGTCGTTCTGTACTCGGGAGGCAGCTTTCTAGTCTTCGTGAGGCTTTGCCTAGCGGCGGGCTTCTGTGTGGTAGTCGGTACGATACCAAATCCTCGTGTCTTGCTTCGCCGGTTTTGTGTCGTTGCTACCGTTTCGGGAGCGATGGTTGCAATCTTTGGTATCGCACAGTACTACAGCGTTCAGGGCCAATTGCTCTACTGGCCGACTGCGATTGACGGAGGTCTCGGTTTTGGACCGTTCGTAAATCGTAACCACTTTCCTTTTTTCCTGAATCTGACGCTTGGGCTAGCGGTCGGTCTTCTGATCGAACGCCTGGAAAGGTTTGGCGCGGCCTGGCCTCGTATGATTTTCAGCGACGTTACGTTTACGTGGTTGATTGCGGCCGTCGGGATCATGATGAGTAGTTTAGTGGTGTGCGGATCGCGAGGGGGCGTTTTGACGGCTTTCTTTGCAATCAGCCTCGTCGCAACTCTTCGTTTTCGCCTCGTTGAAGCTGGTCGATTCGCACTGCTTGCAGTCTTAATTGGGGTACCGGTAGCCGCCCTGCTGATCTGGATTGGATTCGACATGCAGGAATCGCGTCTGAGCATGCTTGCTGAATCAGATCGCTATACCGGTGACGGTCGTTGGTATCTGTGGAAGGCTGCGTTGAAAAGCGTGCCGGATTTTCTTTGGCTCGGTTCTGGCGGGGAAACCTACCGTTTCTGGGAGTCGATTTATCCCGTTGGTGCCCTTTCCTGGATCCAGGATGAGCATGTCGCGTTAAGAGCAGATAACGAATTCTTAGATGTGCTAAACGAATTTGGTTTGGTTGGCTGTTTGGGAGTCTGTTTGATCGCGACGTCTGTTGTTGTGCAGTGTGTTCGGTCAAGTCGGCAGAGTGGTTTAGCAGCCGGTGGTGCGATCGGGTTGTTGGCTGTGTCAATGCATAGTGTCGTCGATTTTGGGTTGAGAATTCCCGCAACAGCCGTAACTGCTATGACGATCATGATGCTGCTAAACGCACTGCCAAATCGCAAGCGTAGACGGCTATTGCAGTTAACTGAATCATTGTCGCGCGGACCGATGGGCTCTTCGGTTGGCTTGGCAACAGAGCGATTGAATGATCACAATCAGCGAGGGAGCCGTTATCCATGGATGTTCGTTGCGTTGCTGTTAATTGTGGTTGGCTTGGTGTCTATTCGGACCCGACGACGCTATTTCGAAGCAGAGAAGCATCGTATCGCTGCAGCGAGGAATGTTGACAACTTAGCCTATGATGAAGCGATGTTGAGGATGCAACGTGCGGTAGATATCACTCCTGAAGATGCGTTTTTGCGAGTGGAAGCTGTTCGGGTTGCCGAGTTCGTGCGTGACAATCATCAAACGGTACGCCAGAAAAGTGCTGCGACCGAGATGATCGTTAAGCACTGCGAGGTTTTGATGCAACAGTGCCCGCTCGATTGGAAGCCGTATACTTGGATAGCACAGTATGAAACTCGTCTTCCTACATCGACGAAGATGGAAATGGTGTTGAAAGCAAGGTCTCTCAATCCGAGCCATGCCGATTTGGCCTATCTTGCGGGTAAGCTCGAATTGGAGCGAAATGGTCTTGAAGCAGCGTTGCCCCACTGGCAGGACTCATTGGCGATGTCGTTGGATCATTTGCCAGAGATCAGCAACGTGGTGCGAGGGCGATTGTCCGCGAGCGATTGGACCATGCACCTTTTACCCGATGATCCAGTTGTGACTTTTGCCGCTGCAAAGGAAGTCGAATCGGGGTTTCGGGAGATTTTGTTAGAACGAACGCTGGCGTTGTTGGACAATTCGGACGAGCTATCTCGATTACCCAGTCCTGGTCAGTGGGAAGCACTCCGAGGGGAAGTACTGGTAGAACTGGGGCGGCACGACGAAGGGATTGTCCTCATGCGTCGCGCGCTTAATCAGCAGCCGGAAAATGTCTCCTGGCGACTGAAGTTTGCGGCTTGGTGTGTCAGTGAGGAACGACTGAGTGAGGCGGTGCGAGAGATTCGCATCGTGTTGACACTTGATCCAGGAAATAAGCAAGCGTTGCTGTTGCAACAAGAAGTTTCACAGCGGAAGGCTCGTGCAGCAAAGCCATTGAAGTCGAAATGAATTGTTCTGGCATCACCCGCGAAATCGATTGCAGCGCATCGTGTCGTACGTTCCGGCATTTTTTTGCGGGTAAAAAGGGGCCAGGAAATAATGAAGTGTTCTGGGTGAGTGGGGGTATTTATCTCTCGATGAACTTTTGGGTAGGAGAGAATCTCAATTCCAACCGAGAGTCGTTGGCACGGATGTTTTCAAAACTCCGCGGGGCGTTTTCCAGTTCGCCAATCAAGTGCGGAGAAATCCCCAAGCACACGGCTATCAAATTCAGCTACCTGGAATGCTAGCTAGGCAGTGCCAATAATCGATTGTTCTGTAATTTGCAGTCCAGCAAGCCATTGCCGGTGGACGCTAGCCACGGTTGAACTCGGTGAAAATCGTGGCCAACTCGTCCGGTAACTAAAGTGGCGTGTCTCTATGAGGCCAATCTTCGGCTGAGTTATTAGTAGCGTGTAATCGTTTCATGCAAATTCAAGATGACACGGCAGACTTGGGACCATGCTGCGAGACGTGCTGGATCGTCTGAGGTGCTGGGGGAGTTTCCGATGCGGATGAATTTGCTTGCTTCTTTCGGATTGTCGCGGAAGTAGGTCAGTTGTCGTTCGAACAAACCGCGTAACGATTCGGATTCGGCGGTGTTGGCATTTCGGGCGAGTGCTCGGATGAATGCGACATCGAGAATGTCTTCGAACGAGTCCTCCGAGTCGTCGGGGGCTTCCGCGAGAATGGTTCTGGCCATCGCGTGTGAGGCTTCTGCGAACGTTGGATCGTTCAATAGCGTCAACGCCTGTTGCGGGCTGTTGGATGGCGAACGGTCGGCGGCGCATTCGTCGCGAGACGGTGCGTCGAAATTGACCAGCATCGGATGCAAGAACGTCCGTTGCCAGTGCATGTAGACGCCTCTGCGGTATTGGCGTGCGTCAGGCGACGCGGAGTAGCCACGGCTAGGGAATTGCAGGTTGGAATAATGTCCGCCTGGTTGGTACGGAAAAACGCTCGTGCCGCCGATGTAGCTTTGGTTCAGCAGACCGGCAATCGCCAACGCGTTGTCGCGAATCGCTTCGGCTTCCAGTCGTCGTGGCGAGGCCTGAGCGAGCAACCGATTGTACGGATCGACTTCGGCGAGTTCTTTTCGATCCGTGACGGCTTGGCGATACGTGCGGCTGGTCACCATTAACCGCACGATGTGTTTGACGTCCCAGCCGCTCATCACGAACTCGCTTGCGAGGCGATCGAGCAATAGCGGATGGCTCGGCCATTCTCCCTGGCTGCCGAGATCATCAAGTTTGCTCGAGAGGCCGGTGCCAAAGAATTGTTTCCAGGTTCGGTTCACGAAGTGCCGCGGGACCAATGGGTTCTCAGGGGAGGTCAGCCATCGAGCGAGATCGGTGCGGTCGAGTCGTCGTTCGCTGCCGTCGTTGGGGGCCGGCAAAAAGTGAGGGAACGCGGGAGGAGCCAACTCGCCTGATTCATCCTGCCAGTTGCCGCGAGGGAGTACGCGGCTAACCGGATACTTCTCCTCGGGGATAGTTTGCGTGACGAGTGTGATCGCCATTGCCGAATGCAAATCCAGGATAACGTTGCGGAACCGTTGGGCCTCGCGATGTTGAGACTTCACCGGTTTGGTCGACAGGTGGAATGTTCCAAGGAGTGCCGCGATGTCCTCTTGTTGCCGCTGGTCCGGCGATCGTTTCAACGCTTCGACAAGGCTTGCTCCCGCAGCAGGCCAGCCTGCGATGGCATCTCCGATCGGCGTGTAAGAAATCCGGACCCTCCCGACATCGGTACTCTTGAGCTGGATGACGAGTTGTTGATGATCTTCCAGTTCGACCGCCTGGTCGAAGTGATAGACCGCGGTGTGGGGGAGTTGGGTTTCAGTGGTCGGCAGTTGCCAACGTGACGGACCGCTGCGCCAGACATCACCGAGCGTGCGAGGTGGACGTCCGTTGCTGAATCGGAGCGGATCTTCGCGGTCAGCTTCTCCCCAGGCGATCGACAATTTTCTCTTCGGATGGATTTTGACTTCATCGGGAATTTCGAGACGGACCGACGGTTTGGGTGTTTCAGGTGTAAGTCGTTGTAGCTCGTTGCCGTTCTCGTCAAGCAAGATCAACTGAAAACCATCCAGGCGGTTTTGTAGGTTACTGTCGGTGCGGTTCCAAATCACGATGGACTCGACCGGTTGTGCCGAACCAAGGTCGACCTGCCACCACGGGTTGTGTCCGTTCAGACTCGTGTGGGTCACGGAATTGGATTGGCGATACATGCCGTCGGTGTTGCCGTCGATGGCCAACGCCGCCTCGCCGGAGGTGTAGTTGGTCGACTGCGAGGCTGTTCCCGCCAGGGCAACGTTGATGGGGTGTCCCTCTTTGTCTTTTTCGGGTGAGAAGACTTGGACTTCGGCGAGTGACAGGATCTTCTTGCCGGATAATTCGATGCGGACAAAACGAGGGTGATTCGGACGTGTTTGAGGGCCCTCGGTCTGGCTCGCTATGTGAGCCGCAAAACTGAGCGAGAAACGTCCGCTATCGCCTCGTCCGACATTGCCGTCATGTTCTTCTGACGGAAGGACTTCGACCCGGACGGATCGGATTTTGGTTGGTGATACCGGATGGGTGGTGATCTCGATGGTCTCGTTTTTGGCCGGTTTGCCCGTCAGGAGGATGCTGCCGTCATCGAGGGTTTGGCATTCCGTGCCGGCACTTGCTTCGCTATGCAAAACCTCTGCCGGGATCCAGCCGTCGGGGTGATCGGCGAGTGTCTCTTGAACGGACGTTTCCCATTGTTGGTACTCCTCGGACTGAGCCGTCGATTCGCCAATCGCGGATTGCAATAAGCGATTGCGTTCGGCGATCAAGGATTCAATTTCACGCACGAGTGAGGGCGACTTCCATCTCATTTCCGGCGGAAACGGATAGTCGTTGTTGAACCCTTTAAGGTCTTTGTTAGGCGAATAGCCGTAGTCCGAATAGACGCCCCATTGTTGGATGTCATCGAAGAACGCTCCGAGCGAATAGAAATCTTTTGCCGAGAACGGGTCGTATTTGTGGTTGTGGCATTCGCAACATGCGAGGGTCGAACCCAACCAAGCGGTGCCGATCATGCGAACGCGATCCGCTTTGTACTTGGCGAGGTATTCGCCCGGTTGAGCGCCGCCTTCGCGGGTGATCATGTTCAGGCGAAGCAGCCCGGTCGCGATCAAGTCTTCGGTCGTAGGATTCGGTTTGAGATCACCTGCGATTTGTTGCAGCGTGAATTCATCGAACGGTTTGTTTTCGTTGAATGCGTTGATGACGTAGTCGCGGAAAGAAAAGATCCGCATGTTCTGATCGCCGTGGAATCCGACGGTGTCCGCGAAACGAACAATGTCGAGCCACGAACTCGCCATGCGTTCGCCGAAATGGGGCGAGGCGAGCAAACGGTCGACTTGGCGTTCGTACGCGTCAGGTGAGTCGTCGGCCAAGAATTCATTCAACTCATCGGGAGTCGGTGGTACGCCGATCAGGTCGAGGCTCAACCGCCGCAGCAACGTGGCTTTGTCGGCCAAAGGTGACGGTTCGATCGATTCGGTTTCGAGACGCGCCAGAATGAACGCGTCGATATCATTGGCGACTTCGTCCGCATGCTGTTGGACTTCGGGGAGGACGGGACGAGTCAGCGGCGCGTACGCCCAGTGTTCTTCGTATTCGGCGCCCTGTTCGATCCACTTTGCGAACAGGGCTTTGTCGTAGTCGCTGAGGTGGTGGCGGAAGCCTTCCGGCGGCATCTGCTCTCCGTCGCTGGTCCCCATGATCCGTTTGTAAACCTCGGATGATTCGAGGTCACCGGGGACGATGCCTCTCGCCTCGTCATCCGATTCCAGCGGTCCGGTAGCGGACGCAAACGAGTCGAGCCGAAAGGCACTTTCGTTTTCGTCTTCGTCAGGGCCGTGACAAGTGAAGCACGTGTTCGACATGATCGGCCGAATGTGTGCGTTGAACATCACGCGTTCGGGCAGTCGCTGCGGTGCGGTGGTCGAGACGAGTTGTTCGTCCGAATCGTTTTCGGCTCCGTCGACGATCGGGCCGCGAATCGCACAAAGTGTCAGCAGGACGCATGCTGCGAAAACGGCCCGGCGGGCAAGCGAATTCAGTCGTAGATGATTCATGGAACGATGGAGCCAAGAGGGTGACGGCAATGAATTGAAGGCGTCTGCCAGAAACGGCATGCTAGGAAATGATGTCTGTGAGGACTCGTGCCGGTTCGACGCCGGTCAGCTTCAAATCGAGACCTTGGAAACGAGCGGTGAGTTTCTCGTGGTCGACACCGAACAGGTGCAGCATGGTGGCGTGCAAGGAACGCACGGGGACTTCGTTTTCGACTGCGGCGTACCCGAGTTCATCGGAACTGCCGTACGTCATCCCGCCTTTCACCCCACCGCCTGCCATCCACACGCTGAACGCATTGATGTGGTGGTCTCGACCGGTGCCCTGAGCCATCGGCGTTCGTCCGAACTCACCTCCCCAAAGCACGAGCGTGTCTTCGAGAAGTCCTCGTTCTTTGAGATCTTTCAAAAGAGCAGCAGTGGGGCGGTCGGTGTCCATTGCCGACTGCGTAAAGCCATTCACGAGATTGCTGTGGTGGTCCCATCCGCGATGGTACAACTGCACAAAACGCACGCCACGTTCGAGCAGTCGACGGGCGAGCAAGCAGTTCGATGCGTACGATCCGTCGCCAGGGCGTTTGACGCCATAGTTTTCGAGAGTCTCTTTGCTTTCGGTGCTCATGTCGGCGAGTTCCGGGACCGCCGATTGCATTTTGAACGCCATCTCGTATTGTGCGATTCGTGTTTCGATTTCGGGATCGATGACATCGCTCGCGAGCATACCGTTGAGTCGTTGAATTTCGTCGATGACTTGACGCTGTGTTGATTGGCAGACGCCATCGGGGTTGCCAATGTAGTGCACCGGAGCACCGGAAGACTGAAACGCAACGCCTTGGAATTTGCTCGGCAGGATTCCGGCACTCCACTGTCTCGCCGATACCGGTTGGGCACCTGGCCCCGATGAAGTCATCACGACATATCCGGGCAAGTTTTCGGTTTCGGCACCGAGACCGTAGAGCATCCACGATCCCATGCACGGACGACCTTTGATGATCGATCCGGTATTCATGAATGCATGGGCGGTGTCATGATTGATCTGCTCGGTGGTCATGCTGCGGATGACGCAGAGATCGTCGGCATGCGCCCCGGTCAGCGGGAACATGTCTGACATCTCGATGCCCGACTCGCCCCACTTTCGGAACTTCGTGAACGATTTCCTCGCGATCAGTTTCGCACCTTGCAACTGCGCGAGTTGCTGTCCGGCGGTGAAAGACTCCGGAAACTGTTTTCCATCGAGTCGGTCGAGCTCCGGTTTCGGGTCGAGCGACTCGACATGGGAAGGACCTCCCGCCATGCATAGGTGCACGATGCGTTTCGCTTTCGGGGCGAAGTGGGGAACTCCAGGTAGTGGCGGCCATGGATGGTCACCAGGCGGAGTTTCTCCACCGGTCGCAGCGGGTTGGTTGCCGAGCAGGTTTGCCAGGGCGAAACTGCCGATACCCGCGAACGACTTCGACAGAAACGTTCGGCGGGCCCATTGCGTACGGAGGCGATTCAGATCGGGACGAGGTTGGTTCATCGGGGGCATCCGGCGAGTAAGTCCAACGGGAGAGTGACTCGGGAGTGGAAGGAATGTGTGAACTATCCTTCGATTTCAAATCCTTTGCGATACTCGCGTGCGAGCAACGCGTTTGCTTGATCATCAGCAACGATGACTTCTTGGTCAGCGTCCCAGCGTAGAGGGCGGTTGAACCTAGCGGAGATATTGGCGAGGTGACAAAGATCAATCGCCCGCAGGTGGCTGGTCACGTCAGAGATCGGTTCGATTCGTTCGCGGGTGCAGTGGAAGAAGTTCGCCCAGTGGTTCTTGTGCCGAGAATAAGGGGTCGGTAATCCTTTGTAGGTTTTCGCGATTGCATCTTCCGGCAACGGATTTTGCGAGAGATCTTCGACAGGTTTGCCGGTGAGGTCACCACGGCTGACAAAAATACGACCCTTAGTTCCTTCGAGCAGGACGCCGTTGCGACCGTGGCTGTTGATAACCAATTCGGTTCCGTCGCTCATCTTGGCTGTCATCGAGAAGGACGACGCGGTGTGGTATTGGTCCTTCAGTGTCGGATACCCGTTTTCGAAGGGAACCGGGAACTTGGCTTCACCGCCGACCGAAACCACGGTGTCCGACTGGCCCGCTGCCCGCAGTGCCCACATGGAAATGTCGACGTGGTGTGCGCCCCAGTCGGTCATGCTGCCTCCGGAGTAGTCCAGCCACGATCGGAACGTTTGGTGACAATTCGTTTTGCCGATGCGCCAATCGTCCGCGGGTAAAGATGGATCGGGGATCCAGCGAAACGGAGCCTCCGGGGCAGGTCCGAGCCATTGGTTCCAGTCTAACCACTGGGGAACGGCATGCACGGGAATCGGACCCGAACCTCCACCGCCTCCAATCGTCGCGGTGGCGCGCGTGATTCGGCCCAATCGACCATCGCCTGCGATCGCAACTGCTTTGACAAACAGATCGAGATAGCTCCTTTGCATCGTTCCCACCTGGACGATACGGCCGGTTTCTTTTTCGACCTTTCGAATCTTCTTGCCTTCGTCGATGGTGAGCGTGAGCGGTTTTTCGCAGTACACGTCTTTGCCCGCCCGCATGGCTTCGATCAGGATTTTGGCATGCCAGTGGTCAGGGGTGGCGATGTAGACGACGTCGACTTCGTCCATCTCGAGGATGTTTCGATAGTCGACGAATCCTTTCGCATTTCGAGCGTCACCGTCGAAGATCTTATTGATCGCCTTCTCGCGGTGGTTGGAATCGACGTCACACACCGCGACGAGGTCGCACATCCCTTTGGCGAATCGCATGTGGTTGTGTCCCATGCGACCCGCGCCGATCAGACCGAGTGCGGGACGGTCGTTGGCGGATGCGGATGCGGCGTAGGATGCCGATGTCGACGAGGAAAGAACCGTGGCCGAAGCGAGAGCGGCGGTTTGTCCGAGAAAGCGACGACGCGACGATGTGAAGTGGGCGGTCATGAGCAAGGTCGTGTGTTGAGTTGTGAAAAAAAGTTTCTGGTTTAGTAGGGTTATTCAGCGGGTTGGGCAGGGGCCGGCGCCGTGTCAACGATGTCGAGTTGGCTCGTTGCGGTGTCGTCCGCGTCTAAGTCGCCGAGGGCGTACTGGATCCCGGCGAGGTAGTGCTGCAGGGCGAGAGGTGACCAATAGGTGGTGTTGTTGTGTCCGAGGTTGGAATAAAAGACCCGTCCATCCCCGAAGCGATGAATCCATGCCACCGGACGCAACGCGATGGCATTGGTCATGTGTAGCTGTTCCTGGTGCAGTTCCGGTGCGTTGTGGTTCTCCGGTTTCGCCAAATCTAGCGAGACGAGTTCGCGTGATTGTGTTTCGTCATGCGTGCCGGGGCGGTATGCGTAAATCTCATCGCGAAACCAAAAGCCTTTGCCGCCGATCGCTTGATTGATCGGGTGGTCCGGCGACGTCAGTTTGAACGCCCAGGTGCCTTGTGGTTTCCAAGGATGACACTGAAACACGCCGTTGATCATACGTGCCCCTTCGGGCCATGCTTTGCAACTGTCGGCGGCGGCATGAATGCCGATTAATCCTTTGCCACCGCGAACGAAGGAAAGGATTGCTTGTTGTCCCTTTTCTCCAACGGTCTTGTCGAAGTCCGTCGTGTTGTTGAGTAACAAGGCGTCGAACTCACTGAGCACGTCCGGTGAAATGTCAGCCGGGTCATCGCTGAGCGTGACGCTGAATGCTCCGGTGGCATCGGCGAGCTTTTGATAGGCAACGTTGGCTGTTGCGATGGACGTGTGCGGGTATTGGCACTGGTAGAAAACGAGCAGTTTTCTCGTCGCTTTCGGGGTGACGATTGCTTCGGCCGGAACCGCTTCAGCGATGAATTCTTTTTCTCTTTGCGAAGGGCCATAGTGTTCGAAAAGTATTTTGCGTTTTTGCGGCCAATCAAACCGGACCCATCCGTCGGGGGCTCGCGGACGGGTTTCGCCGTATTTCCGGATCGCATCCTCTGACGGCGCGTCGGCACGAGCCATGCTCGGCAACACGAACGCGAAAGCGGCGATAGAAGCGACAAAGATTGCGTGATCGACGAGTCGCGACGATCCGCGTGTCCAAAGACGTCTGCGCGTCATGGATGCAATACCTGAGGTGGGATGGGAGTAGGTGGGAGGGGATCCGAGGGTAATCGGACCGAGCGATCTTAATTCGATATTGAGAAGGACGCGAATCGTTTTGCGGTCATCCAACGGAATGTCGTGAAGTCATTCCATTGAAAACAAGCGTTTGGATTTTGCCTCGCTTCGATTCTATATACCTGGGTGTTCCGAAGTGTATCAACGCGGTTGTTCGTTGATGTCTCGTAAACCAAATTTGGAATCGCTGCACTCAACGTAATAAGAAGTCCGTGTCACGTTCAAGTCGGTCCGTGTTGCAACACTCGCTTTCGTTTCTTCACAAGCAGTGGTGATCGAGTACACTGCACGACCAACGTGTTCGAAGGGTCCGTTAACGTCATCGTGAGGATGCAATGCTTCACGATCTTAACGGTGGAAGTCCATCGACTTTGTTGGCCCCGCATCATACCCACCTTCGTTCCTCTTCAAGGAAAGACTCGTGATCATTCGAGCCTTACGGTTCTCTGGGTGGCATCTGCGTTATGTGTTCGCAGTGCCGTTGTTGTTGGCTTGTCCGTGTGTTGTTCTCGGTGAGACAACGGATGACAAACAGGCTCAATCTATTGACTTCAGCGACCAGGTAAGTCCGATACTTTCGGACAAATGCTTTCACTGCCACGGTCCTGATGCGGAGAACCAGGAGTCCGGTTTTCGTGCTGACACAAAAGAAAATTTATTTGCGGATTTAGGTGGTTACTCCGCAGTTGTGCCCGGCGATCTCGAGTCGAGCGAGTTGCACGTCCGCATTCATAGCGACGATCCCTCCGACCAAATGCCTCCTCCGGACAGCAATCGTTCACTGAGCGAAGAGGAGAAAAAGATACTCGACGCGTGGATTCAGCAAGGTGCACCCTATGAAGGACACTGGGCATTTGAGCGACCGCAGCGGCCGGAGGTTCCCGTCGACTCGGTACGCGAACAGCAAGGTCAACCGGGGTGGGATGAGTCAACAGTCGCGCGGTGGACACAAAACCCGATCGATGTATTTATCGCCCAACGGTTGATTGACGAGGGATTGTCGCCATCGCCCCAAGCCGACTATCCGACGTTGTTGCGACGTGCATCGTTGACGTTGACCGGGTTATTGCCGTCTGAGGAGTTGCAAGAAACGGTTTCGGCTAACCCAACGGAACAGACCTATCTCGAAGCGGTGGATACCCTGCTTTCGTCGATGGCGTATGCCGAGCGTCAATCGCTGCGTTGGCTCGATGCGGGCCGATATGCCGACACGGACGGTTATCAGAACGACAGCGGGCGAACGAACTGGCCGTGGCGTGACTGGGTCACGCGGGCGTTTCACGAGAACATGCCGTTCGATCAATTCACGATCGAACAAATCGCGGGCGACATGCTGCCCGACGCAACCGATTCGCAGCGTCTTGCGACCACGTTCAGCCGCAACCATCGCCAGAACAATGAAGGCGGTGCTTTGGCGGCGGAGTTTCTGGTCGAAAACGTGATTGACCGAGTTGAAACGACCTCAACGGTGTTTCTTGGACTCACGTTTGGATGTGCTCGCTGTCACGACCACAAATACGACCCGCTCAGTCAGAAAGAGTTTTTTCAACTGTACGGTTATTTCAACAACATTGGTGAGCGTGGCATCGGACGGGGAGTCGATGCGATGCCAACGATGACAACTGTCTCACCACTGACGCCTGTGTCGCAGGAAGAAATTGATCGTTTCCGCGACGCGGAGGCAAAATTGGCATCGGCGAAGTCCGGGATGAAGAAACGGATGAAGTCCTGGCTCGCGGACCTGCAGCAACAGGCCTCCGGTGATGACGGGATTGATTGGCGTGATACAAGCGTCGAGAGCGTTATGCTTCGTGGTGATGGCGAATTGACTGTCGTTGCTGACACGATTCACTACCAAGGAGGCGACGCCCATGGTGCTGTCTACGAAGTGGTTGTCTCGTCGCGAGCGTTGGACGTGCCGACGGACGTTGATGGCAGCATTAGTGAGAACGCGAGCACTCAAGGTGTTCGGGCGATTCGTATTCGAGCCTTGTCAGACGCGCAGTTCAAAGGGCCCAATCGGTTGTCACCGAGTGTGAACGGAAACTTTGTGTTAACCGAAGTTCGTTGTTTCCAAGGAGACAAAGAGATCGCCGTGAGCGGTGCGGTTGCCAACTATGAACAGGATCGTTTCCCCGCGAGTCACGCGGTTGATGGAAAACCGGCAACGGGATGGGCGGTGCACGGTATCAACTCAGACACCGCCGATTTGACTCTCTATCTTGAAACGCCTTTGGATGAGTCTGTCGGGCAGTCGATCCGCATGGTGATGAGTTTTGACAGTGTCTATGCGGATCATTCGATCGGTAAGTTTGTCGTGCAAACGGGAGTCGGCGATGAGTCGGTCGCTCGATCACCGTTGCTCGACAACTCTGCGGTCGTTGCCGTCATTGATAAGCCTGAGAAGAAATGGTCCTCGAGCGAGCGAAAGAACATCGAACGGTTCTACGCGACGGTGGACGAACCCATTTTGCAGGCTGAAGAAGAGCTCCGCGAAGCTCGCAAGCCGATTCAAGATGCCGGCGCGAAACCGACTCGTGTCATGGTGATGCGAGAGCGAGATGGAGAGCCGGCGAAAACCTATTTGTTGATGCGAGGTCAGTACGACGCACCCGATAAGTCGGAAGAGTTGACTCGCGGCGTGCCGACCGCGTTGTTGTCTTCGCCCGATGCGAAGCAGCCTGCCGACCGACTCGAGCTAGCGAGGTGGTTGGTGTCCGTCGATAACCCCCTGACGGCTCGCGTGACGGTGAACCGGTTCTGGCAGGATCATTTTGGAGTTGGGTTGGTCAAAACGACTGAAGACTTTGGTTTGCAAGGCGAGAAACCATCGCATCCTCAATTACTCGATTGGTTGGCGGTTGAGTTTGTCGAGTCGGGATGGGATGTGAAGGCGTTGCACCGATCGATTGTGACGAGTGCCGCTTATCGACAGTCAGCACGTACCACGGCGAAGCTGTCGGAGGTCGATCCCGATAACCGGTTACTCGCCCGCGGGCCTCGGTATCGTGCCGACGGTTTTGCGATCCGAGACGTTGCATTGCAGGCCAGCGGATTGTTGGTCACCACGCCGGGCGGACCGAGTGTGAAGCCGTATCAACCTGCCGGGTTGTGGGAATCCTTGGCGGCGAACTCGGGGCAGAAGTACACGCCCGGCAAAGGCGACGACTTGTACCGCAAGAGCATGTATTCGTACTGGAAGCGAGCGGTCAATCCGCCTCGTCAAACGATCTTCGATGCGGGTGGTCGCGAAGTCTGCAACGTGCGTGTGAGGCGAACCAACACACCGCTGCAAGCACTTGCGCTGATGAACGATCCGACGTTTGTCGAGGCGGCAAGGAACCTCGCGGGATCGGTTTTGGCGTCGGGCGATGTCGCTGCCGCGAGCGATCGAGATCTGGTGGCTGCTCTTTATGAAAAAGCCATTGCGTTGCAAGCTTCCGATGAGGTTTGCGAGATTCTGCTGGAAAACCTAGCGTTCTTTCGAGAACACTACGCTCAACGTCCCGAGGCCGCGATGAAATTGTTGTCGATTGGGCAGTCCAAACGAAACGAGGAGTTACCCGTGACCGAGTACGCCGCCGCTACCGCGGTCGCACACTTGATCATGAACCTCGACGAATTCATCACGATACAGTAACTATTGGAAGGTCAGCACAATGAGTTTGAATCATCTACCGTCGGAAAGTCGACTGATGCAAACGCGGCGTCACTTCTTTGGTCGATCCGCGACCGGAGTGGGGATGGCTGCATTGGCGTCAATGTTGGGGAGAGAGTCTTTCGCGAATCCGTCCGCATCGACTGGAGAATCCAATGCGATCCCCGCGCCCAATGGTTTGTTGCAACAGTATCACCACCCGCCCAAAGCCAAGCGGGTCATCTATCTGTTTCAGAGCGGTGCTCCTTCGCAGCAAGAACTGTTCGATCACAAACCGGCGCTTGCCACGAATGAAGGAAAAGAGCTGAGTGATTTCGTCGAAATGAACCAACGTGTGACCGGTATGACGGCGGGGCAGAGCAAATTCCCGCTCGCCGGTGCACGATGGAAGTTTGATCGTTTCGGCGAGTCGGGCATCGAGATGTGTGGCGAGTTGCTTCCGAACATCTCAACTCTCGCGGACGACATGTGTTTGATTCGGTCGATGCACACCGAAGCGATCAACCATGATCCGGCGATCACGTTCTTCCAGACCGGGCATCAACTCGCCGGTCGGCCGAGCATTGGATCTTGGTTGCACTATGGGCTGGGGTCGTTGAACGAGAATCTACCCTGTTTTATCGCGATGGTTTCGCGTGGGACGGGGCGTCCTAACTGCCAACCGCTGTACGATCGCTTGTGGGGTAGCGGCTTTTTGCCGTCGACGTATTCGGGCGTGAAACTGATGAGTGTCGGTGATCCGGTGTTGTATCTGAGCAACCCGGACGGGTTCGACGCGACCGCGAGGCGACGGATGCTCGATGATCTCGCTCGAATGAACGAGAACAAACTGGATGAATTCGGAGACCCGGAAATTCATACCCGTATCCAGCAATACGAGCTCGCCTATCGGATGCAGACCTCGGTTCCGGAGTTGACCGATTTCTCGGACGAACCGCAGCACGTGCTCGATAGCTATGGGCCCAACGTGCTCAAGCGTGGCACGTACGCCTACAACTGCTTGCTCGCCCGTCGTCTGGCCGAGCGGGATGTGCGGTTCATTCAATTGTTCCATATGGGATGGGATCAACACTTCACGATGCCTCGGCAGTTGCCGGGACAATGCCGTGACACGGACCAAGCAAGCACGGCGTTGGTGAACGATCTGAAACAGCGTGGAATGCTGGACGACACGTTGGTGGTATGGGGTGGTGAGTTTGGTCGCACGTCCTATTGCCAAGGCGCCTTGAATGCGGAAACGTACGGCCGTGATCACCATCCACGTTGTTTCTCGCTGTGGATGGCCGGTGCGGGCGTGAAACCCGGGATGACGTACGGTGCGACGGACGAGGTTTGTTACAACATCACCGAGAATCCGGTGCATGTGCATGACCTGCATGCAACGATGATGCACTTGATGGGAATCGATCACGAGCGTTTGACGTTCCGGTATCAGGGCCGGTACTTCCGTTTAACGGATGTGCACGGGCATGTCGTTCATGACATTTTGAGCTGATTGCGGTTGATGCCGAGCTGTTGTTCGGCAGGTCGACGCTGCGGGGAAGGCGATCCGATGAATCTAGCAAACTGATCTTGCGAGGGCTCGATCCGATTGGCTAGTCGAGGGTGACGCGTGGTCCGCTGAGATATTTGGTACATCGGTATCGCCGCGACGATCTAGGATGGATCGACGTGGCGGTGGTAGGTTTCATCAACGGATGATGAACGCCAGCGACTACACAGAGGCAAGGAAGCCGACGTGGTTAAATGGTTGTGGTCAATCGTATGGGGGAAGAAGCGCTCGCGGCGTAGCAGTCGCAGCAGCTCGTCGGTGTTGCGCTGGTTCACGCCAGGGTTGACCATGACGGGAGTCGTCGGCGCGATCATGGCGGCGCTTACCGGGCAGGTCGATTTGTCGTCGATCGATGCGATGCGCGGTACCGAGCCTCCGGTCTACGATGATCCGATCGCTTCGTCGGTCGGCGCGTCTTCTCCACTCCAGCCGGCAGGGTTTTCCTCACCCCGTGGCAGTGCCGAGAGCATCGCGTCTCGCAAAATTTCACCTGTCGGACTGAATCAGACGTCGGCTGTTGGCTCGGGCAAGTCACAGACCTCGATTCGTGTGGCGACCTTTAACATCAAAGTGTTTGGCCAGTCGAAGGCGAGCAAAGCGGAAGTCATGCGACAGCTCGCAGCGGTGTTCATGCAGTTTGATGTCGTCGCGGTTCAAGAGATTCGTGGTGACCCAGACGTTCCGATCAATGCATTGCTAGATCAAATCACGCGATTGGGGGGGCGTTATCGTGCTGTGCACGGTCCACCGATCGGCCGAACCTCGCAAACGGAATGCTACGGGTTTGTATGGGATCAGGATCGCATCGACTTCATCGCGCAGTCGGACTACATGATCGAAGACCGGGCCGATCTGATGCACCGCGAGCCGATGGTCGCTAGTTTCCAAACACGCGTTGCGCCGGTGGACTCGCGATTACCTTTTCGTTTTACATTGATCAATGTGCACACCGATCCTGACTTGGTGCGGGGCGATACCAGCGACAACGAACTCAATGTGCTCGATGATGTTTTTCAGAGCGTTCGGAACTTTGAGTACGAGACCAACGGTGAAGAAGACTTCATGATGCTCGGCGATCTGAACGTCGACGTCGGCAAGCTCGCTGAACTCGGTCAGATTCCAGGTGTCGTGTCACTCGTCGGCGATGTGCCAACCAATACGCTGAAGACAAAGACCTATGATCATATTCTGATCGACTCGCGCGTGACGACCGAATACGTTCGTCGATCGGGAGTCTTGGATCTCGAAAGCATGTTCGGCATCGATCAATCCGCGGCACTGAAGATCAGTGACCATCTACCGGTTTGGGCTGAGTTCAGTGTTTATGAGGCGCCGCGAGCGTTTTGACTCGCGGGGACTCAAGTCAGCCCGTGAGGTTGGGTTGGAAATCGTTTACGGCGATAGAGGCAAACGCAAACCGTCATAGGCGAGAAAGACATTCTCGGGAAGCTCTGCTTCGACAATCCCGTGATCGAGATCGTGACAGATGTGAGTCAGGTACGCGGTTCGCGGTTGAACGCGCTTGATGACTTCTAATGCTTCTTCGACATTGTAGTGTGTCGGGTGAGTTTTGAATCTCAGGGCGTCCACCACGAAAGTGTCGACTCCCTGCAGACGCTCGATCGACTCCGGTGGAATGTGATTGGTGTCGGTGCAGTAGGCGAAGTTGCCGATGCGGAAGCCGAGTACGTTGAAATACGGGCCGTGCTGCATCGGGATCGGGGTGACTTCGACGCCGAGCACCTCGAACGGATCGTGAGTGATTTGTTCAAAACTCAGTTGCGGTGTCGAGCCGGGGTGCGTTGGAGCACGGTTGGTAAACGCATAGTCGTAGACCTTGCGAATACGTTCTTCGACGTGCTGTTCGCAGTACAGCGGGACGGCATGGCCGAGTCGAAATGGGAACAGGCGTAGATCATCGAGCCCGTAGAGATGGTCGACATGTTCGTGTGTGAACAGGACCGAGTGAATCAGCGAGATCTTTTCGCGTAGCAATTGCGTGCGGAGGTCCGGAGGCGTGTCGATCAGCAAATTGCCTTCGGGCAAACGCACGACGATCGCACAGCGAGTCCGGTTGTTGCGAGGGTCGTCGCTCGTGCAAACCGCGCAGTCGCATCCGAGGGCGGGCACGCCGACACTCGTTCCGGTGCCGAGGAAAACGACGTCCGGTGATTGAGTTTGTTCAGGTGCGGGCGTAGGGGCGGTGCGATGGCGTGTGTCTGACATAGCGAACAATCGTACCGATCGTCGTCTAATTCCGCCACGCGGGGTGGTGGTGGGACTTACGCCAGCAGTTTTCGATACAGTTCCGCGGTGCCGCGGGCCATTGCGATGTCGCTGAAGTGCTCGCCATGTCGGGCAGCAGCGGCTTCGGCCATCGTTTCCCAGTCGTATTGCCCGGTGACCAGGGCTTCAATCTGGTTGGCCAGTGATTCCGCATCCCGTGGTTCAGCCAACAGTCCTTCGACGCCGTGACGGACTGCTTCCGGGGTGCCTTCGACCTTGGTTGCGATGACAGGAACGGCCGCCGCCATCGATTCGAGGACGACCATCGGGAGCCCCTCACCAAACAGGCTCGGAAGTACCATCGCGTCGAGACGCGAGAGTTCTTCAGGGACATTGTCGGTGAAGCCGACCCACTCGATGTGCGGGCCGATCTGGAGGTCAGTGATTTGGCGATCGATTTGATTTCGATACGCGTCGGTTTCAAACGGCCCGATGCATCGCAGTTTGACGCGATGGCCGCGTTCGAGCAGATGAGCGAGTGCGTCGAGGACCACTTCGAGTCCTTTCCGGTTTCGCATCAAGGCGACCATGCCGATGACCCATGTCTCGCCAACAAGGGGAAGTGAGTTTCGCTCGGGACGAATGGCGGGAACCCCGTTGTGGATCACGGTTACGCGGTCCGGCGAATGGCCGTTGCGAATGAGATCTTCACGAAGACTGTTTGAAACACAGACGACGTGCGAGCAGTTGGAGAGGGAACGCTTTTCGATGAACGCGTTGATTCGGTTGCTCAGCATGCGTTCGCAGTCTCGCGATGCCGGGCTGTGGACGTGATACACCCAGGGCACGCCGGTCAGGCGGGACGCTGCCGACGCGAGCATCGCGGTACGTGGCGTGTGGGCGTGCAGGAGTTGATAGTTTTCGTTGCGAACGACTTCGGCTAAACGTTTGGATTGAAACACGTCCCACCGGCCGCGCATCTTGACGCGGTATCCTCGTCCCCACTTTTCGCCGACCGGAAGATCGGATCGTTCGTCGAGCATGTCGGCGAAACGCCCCGGTTTCACGCAGGCGAAATCAGCAGTGATTCCTTCGAGCGGCAAACAGCGACCCAGGTGTGACTGCACGCGTTCGGCACCGGAGAAGTGTTCCCCGTTGACGACGTGCAAGACGCGGGCGGTTTGCACCGGTGCCGCAGGAGTCTCGCCCGGAGTTGTTCTCGCATCCTCAACCGTTGGACGCACCAACATCCGGACCGTTGCCGGACAGGACTCGTCGACGGGAGAAAGCGGTGTCGGTACGGATGAAAAGTCGCTAGGAAGGGTCGGATTCATTGGATATTCGGAGTGACGCATGATCGCGTTCGCTATCACGCACGCGACAAGGAAGTTGCTAAAGAGCAGACAGAAAATGGACCGAGGTAACCGTCAGGTGAGTGGTCACGTCGGTCATCTCGGACGAACCAGGGCGAACGCCGATCGGTTCATGAGTTTTCTGTCCGGTACTCAGAGACAGACAGGCTTCTGTCGAAAGCGTTGGTCACTCGAGAGGGCAGTGTCGACAAACTTTGGTGAGCGTATGTCGATGCCGGGATTCCCGGTCAGGTCGTGAGGGTTGTAGCGGCGACACCGAAAAAGATACGTGTAAGATACTCGCACTACGGGGCGGTGTTTCCATCGGCGATCTCGCGGTTGCTATTCCTTTATGCCCTCTCTGCCGAACCTTCTTCGCCGAAACCCTCTTCCCTGACCCTTCTTCGTTTAAATGACTCGTCACTCGCATCCTGATCCTGATCTCACGCCCGATCACGGACGGCAACCTCAGCGAGTTTCGATGGTGGCGATGGTGGTAGTGTTTTTGGTTGCTTTTGCGATCCGGTGGCCGTCCTGCGGGGAGAGTTTCTGGGTGGACGAGTTGCATACGGCGTGGTGCGCGTTCGCGGATTGGGGGGATGTCGGAACGCGAGCGGCAATCGGCAACCAGCAAGGAGGTTATTTCTATTTGATCGCGATGTGGAATCGACTCATGCCGGAGGGTGTGTTGACCCTATACGGTGTCGAGGCGGTGCTGCGATTAACGAGCGTGTTGCTGGTGTCCAGCGCGGCGGCGTGGATGGTGCGGATCGTGACTAGGACCAGCGGCAGTTTGATCGGTGGAGTAGCCGCGGGGCTCGCGCTGGGGTTGGAAAGCAACGCGATTTTCTTCGGGACGGAACTTCGTCCTTATGCGGCGATCGTGTTTCTGTCGACCGCGGTGCTGAGCGTGGTGACGAAAATCATGGATGCCGATTTCCATCACAGCGATGCGATCGATCGGACAGGCGTTGTTCGCCGTATTGGCTTGCACCTCGTTGTGTTGTTGGCGGCGGCCGTGCATGTGACGTCGCTCACGGTGCTCGCGGTGATGGTCGTGGTGTTTGTGTTAGCGGATTGGTGGCGATGGCGAACGAACCGATCTGCGAGCTTTGTCGTCTTGAGCATCCATGGTGTGGCGGGGATGGTGTGGGGACTAGTCGCCGTTTTGTGGATGCAGACGCACGAGTCGTTGTGGCATGCCAGAGAGGCGTGGACGTCATTTGCCACGGCGAATTCATGGACCCAAATCGGAACGTTATGGCCTTGGGGGGCGCTAGTGGTTTGGCCTGTGCTCGCGTTGACGCTCTGGGCGGGATTCGTCTCGCGTGGACGAGGACGTTCTGGATTAGGGCCAGTGATTGTTTTTGTTGGTTTGTCAGTCGCCACCGTGGCGATCGCTACGCTCACGTGTTTCGTACTGTCATACATCGGCGGCGTTGCGTTGTGGCATCGTCGCTATCTCGTCGCTTCGCTGCCGTTTTTGTGCGGTGTGCTGGGATGGGCTGTTGGTGGCATCGCCAGTGGGCGATTCGGGGTGGTCGGTTTGATCAGACGACACCAGGTCATGTCCGTTTTTACTGCGGTGGCCTGTTTGCTGTTGATGATGTCGCAGCAGCGGACGCTCGGCCGGTTAATGCACGGCGAGACGCGATTGGCACGGCGTGGTGAAGGATGGAAGGCGGCGATTGCCTTCACCCGAGAATCCGCCCCAAAACAAGATTCGGTGTGGATCGATGCCGGTCTGATCGAGCAGAAGGGGCAGCCGATTTTCGTGACGGACCCACGCTTGGAAGAATATTTGCGTTACGTGACCGGTGGCCCCTACACACTCGGCAGTGATTTACGACCGATGGGTGTTGGCGACGATGCGTTGGAACGGTGGATCGCGTTGGCAGATGAATCGGCGGGGCACCGTCCGAACCAGCAGGCGGACGAAGATTCAGGCGATGTGCCCGCCGCGATAATCACGCGGCGAAGCATCGGGCCTGCATCGATATTGCCTCCCGGAGTCGAGAGGCATCGATTTGGAAGAGTGACGGTTCTTATCAGACGGCAACTGGGCGACGGCGATTGGTAGAGCGTCCGTTCGCGTTCAACATGGAAATGAAGTAAATCGCGTGCTGGGAACCGTTCCTGTTTGAGATCTTACAAACGCCGAACGCGAATGTTTCGATAGGAAACTTCGTCGTTATGGTCTTGCAGGCAGATGTGGCCGTTGTCCGCTTCGCCGAAGCCTTTCCATTTGCCGAATTTGCTCTTGGCGACACGTGCGTCCCAATCATCGCTGCCTTTGACGAACTCGCTGTAGAGGACGCCGTTGAGTTCAATTTGGCATTTTTCGGGGGTGATCATGACTCGCAAGTGATTCCACTCACCGACCGGTTTGATCGAGTCGACCTCGGAAGGATAGAGCTGATACAGCCATCCACTTTTCTGACCATCGTGGCCACCGACGTGATCTTGGATTTGGATTTCGGGGCCGGTGTAGTATGGCGGTTTGTCGGTTTCAACGACATGGAACATCACGCCGCTGTTGGCTTTGGGGGTGACTTTGAATTCGAGTTCGAGTTCAAACGCTGAGAATTTCTCGCGAGTGATCAGGTCTTCCCCGCGAGCCTTGTCGCCTTGCTCTTTTCGCGAAATGCAGGTGAGTGCGCCGTCTTCCACTCGCCACCCGGTGGTTACCTCGTCGTGATTGTATTCACGCCATGCGTCGAGCGAACTGCCGTCAAAGAGTGTGATCCATGATGTCGAATCGGTTGAGGTCTCTTCAGCAAAAGAAGTCGAGCACAGTTGCAACGAGCCGATGAGGGTGGAAGCGAAAAGCAGGTGCAAGAAAACAGACGGGCGTGGATGGCGCGGCATCGCGGGGTCTCGTGAGGTGGGAGGCGGGGAGGGACGTCGATGGAAGGTTGGTCAGTTTAATGCCCCGCACCTGTAAAGCAAATGCGCTTGAAAATCAGCAGCGAGCGGCGTGCGGGCATTATCGTCTAGAGTTAATATCACCCGAGCCCCAAGGGTCACGTATACAGTTGATATTTCTCGCAAAAAAGCCGCGTTTGGTCGCTTTGGTCTGCATTGCGACTGATGCGTCGGTGAATCACGGTCGCGTGGTGACCCGCTATTGAGGTGGTGTGGCAACCGGTTGGCTGGTGAAGTACAGCAGTGAGCCATCGCGAGTGTAAAACGGGTGGCGATTGTCGGCGTCTGTGGGTTGGCCGGGGACGCGAGACAAGGCGTGCGGTGCGTCGCGATCGACCCAGTGCAACTGATGCAGGCCGGTGACGAGATCTTTTTGCGCGACGATCAGACGTTGTCCATCGGGATGCCAGCCGATGTCGTTTTGAATTCGGAGGTTTTCGCCCAGGATTTCAAAGGTATCGTCCGACCCGCTTGTGGAGACGATTGCGAGTTCCCGGCGGCTGTTGTCTTTCCGTTTTCCAACGAAGGCGATTGATTCTCCGTCAGGCGACCATGCGAGATAAAACGGGAGGATCATATAGCGATTGGCATGCTCACCGACGAGCAGGTTTTTTGATTCGCCCGATTGCCCCTCGGATATACGGATGTTGGCGCCTCGTGCTCCCCAATTGCGGATGCACGCAAGTCGATCGTCAACGGGGCACGCTTGCAGAGTCCACGTGCCGCCGATTGACACCCGCTGAGCAAGTCCGGGACGCGGTTCCGATATCTTCATTCCAGTAAAACTGGAATAGGCGAGGCGTTTGCCGTCGGCGGTGAAGCTCGGGATGCATCCGAGACCTAAGTCTTGGACCGCCGTGCCATCAGTGTTCAAATGAACGATGTGCGATTCATGCGGATCACCTGTAAATGATTCAAACGCGATTTCCTTGCCGTCGGGTGAAACGTCAGGCGAGAGATGGTCTCCTAGATCGAGAAAGTTCCAAGTGATCCGGCACAAGTTTTTGCCGTTCGCATCGATCCGGTAGATCCGCCTCGGGGGGAGAAGACGGTCAACACCCGTCAACGCGATTCGTGTTCCATCCGGTGACCAAACGGCGCTGGTGAGGCGAACGTATTCCGTTTTATCGGGCAGTCGCACCGGTGGTCCGCTGCCGTCGCTCGCGATCGTATGCATCCGTGGTCGCGAACCGGGCGGATTCAACAGGAACAGAATCTGTTGGTTGTCAGGGGACCATGAGAAATTCAAATGTTGGATCGGAGCGTCTGCCACGAGGACGCGAATTTGATCGGGTTGATCTAAATCGAAGACAGCAATGTCGGTGTCTCCGGTCGAGCGATTGGTACCATTGAAGACGATTTGTCTTCCATCGTGAGACCAGCACATGTTCCAGTTCAAGCTCTGGTACTGGTTCGCCGCTTCGCCTTGCATGAGTGCGCGATCGGTCCCGGTTTCGAGATCCAAGGAATGGATCTGGCCGCCCAGAGAATAGGCGAGTTTGTTCGGTTCGGGCGACCACTGCAGTTGCCATCCCCGTCGGTTCAGGATACGTCGATTACTTCCGTCGCGGTTCATCACTCCGATGCCTTCGCCAAAAGCAGAAAATGCAATCATCGATCCGTCGGGCGAAAAATTGGGCATGGATCCAAACCCGATATCCTTCGGTTCACCACCATCGACGCTGACAATCATGACGCGGGAGTCGCGAGTGCTGCCATTGCATAGATCGTACGCGATCCACTGTTGGTCAGGAGACCACGCGGGAGATCCGACATGGGAGTACCCGCCGGTTGCTTGGCTAATTCGGTGGACTTGATTGGTCGGTGTGTCGTAGATGGCGACCGCTGCCACGGTCGATTTTTCGTCACCGATCATTTGCCATTGAGCCGCACGGATCCGCACGCGTTGCCAAAGTACTTGGATGGAACCGTCGATAGGTGCCTGCACTCCCAACACCACCCCTCCGTTTTGAATCACAGAGGCATTGAGTTCATATTGTTGAATGATCCGGTAAGCGTCGCCTTGCGCTTGGCGGGCTAGTATCGATACAGTCTCACCGCGTCGGGCGATTCGCAGCGATCCGGCGTTGGTTTCTTGTTGGATCGAATGGTTTTCTCGATGCAGACCGGTGGCCGTTGTCCAGTGTTTTTGAGCGAGGATGGAGGTGCCGTTCGCGGTGACTTTGCAGGACGCCCGAGCCTTCGGTGTTTCTTCGCCGCTGAGTGCGACGCCGAGTGTCAGGCTGCCGCCGGTTCCCTCCCATTCGAGGATGCTGTAGTCGGCCTCAATGTCAAAATCACCTGAGAGAGTGACATTGCACTTCAGTTTGGATTCGTTCCACGTTTTGGATACTGCCTGAGTGATCGCGAACCCGTTTGCTGTTTGGGTGCCCGTCGCAGTGAGTGACGGTTGGAATTGCAGACTCTTGGATCGGATCCACTCATCGCTCGCTAGGTTTTGCTCGAAATCTTTCGCGAGGAGTTCAGCCTGTTTGTCGAGTGTCGCAACGACTGGGTTTACTGGTTTCGCATTGAGCAGTTCCGCGTCGATAGCAGACTGGCGGCGTAAATCGAATGCGGAGGCCAGAGTAAGAGGAGTCAGTTTGATCCGGTGCACGCCTGGCTTCGCCGAAAGATTCTGTCGAACGGAGAGATAGTTTGGATAGCAAAAAACATAGGTGACCTCATTCGCAGGGGCGTTGCTGAATACGGCTTGTCCACGCTGATCTGTTTCTCCGCGAAGTTGGAGTCCTCGTCGCTCGTTCCAACTCAATGTTCGAATTGAGATTCCTTGGATCGGGTTGCCCTCGGAATCAACGACTTCGAATCGAACCCGCCGTCCAGGTAGCAATCGAAGCGTGATGTCCTTTGCGGCCGCACTTTGTTCGATTCGTTTGGATTGTGGGCTGAATGATTGTGAAGTCACGACGAGATTGGTTGGCAACGAAACGGGTTGCCTGAATTCGAACCGTCCGTCTGTATCCGTTTTCGTGAAAATGACTGGCCGCGAATTCTGCTTGGGAACGCAGCACACCGTCGCGTTGACGACCGGCGTGCCGCGGAAATCCAGCACGGAACCGGAGACGGTTGATTGATCGCTTGGTTGCGTTTGACTGATCGAGGCTACCCCAGTGACCACGCCCTCATGCGGTATCGTCACCGTTTTGGGTGAGGTTGTTTCTTGGGAAGATGCGGAGTCGATTCCTAGAAAACCAGCGAACGCAAACGTGATCAAGAACAGAAGGCGATGGAAGTTGATCATGTTTGAATGTGCCGAAGGAGATAGGTGTGTTTCCGCGGGGCGACATCGTGCGAACTTTGGGGACTGCCCCTTGCTCAGTTCGCGAGAGTTCTCGGCAGCCATCTTCGGAACCGAAGCGAAAAAGACGCACCGCTATTTGCTTGGGAGGTTGCGCTGACATCGCCGTCAGGGGTGTTGGTTTGTGCCCGTGGTGCAGGAGTGCAGTTTAACGCATTGCGATGTGAAGGATGCGAATTCGGTTTGCATGCGATGCGAGAGCCAGAGTCCGCGCCGTCGATTGGGATCAGACGCAGTTTCTGTTCGTGCGAGCCCGGGGAAGCTTCAGCGCGGGTGTGATGCTGGTGATTTGGACCAACGAGACACAATCACGGATGTGTCGGTTTAGGCGTAGAGCTGATAGAGCATCAGATAAACGAGCACGCCCGTCACTGAAACGTACATCCAAACCGGGAAGGCGAACCGAACCCATTTCTTGTGCGCAACGATGCGACCGTTCTTCGCAAGATAGATGGCTCGCATGGCGAGAACCGGAACCGCAATCGCAAGCAAGATATGCGGTATGAGGATCGAGAAGTAGGTGATTCGTGCGGCTTGGGGGGCATCGGTCGGAAACGGTTTATTCCACTGTCCAGTTGACTGGAACAAGGCGAGTTTGTGAAACAGATAGCAACCGAGGAACGCGATGCTGACGAGGAACGCGTTCACCATCAGCTTCTTGTGCTGTTTGGCGCGGCCGTTCTTAATATTCCACAATCCCATCGCGAGCAGGACGGTGGCGGTGATATTGAGTGCCGCGTTAAGGTGCGGCAGGTAACTGGCGAGTGCGTCCCACATGGCTGTTTCCGCTGGGGTGGAAAAGAAAACGCCAATCGTAGCCGAACCGCCTGATGCTTTCGATCCGGTTGGATTTATGAAAACGCAGGACGTTTGACGTTCGCCGGGGTAGGCTCAATTCGGCCGACCCGCGGTTAGCCTTCGAGCATCTCCGAAATGCGTTCTTGCAATTGGGCGAATTGCTTCTTTTCGGGCCAGTTGTAGAAGCCTTCTACTTTTCCGTCAGCATCGACGAGTACGAATCGTTCAGTGTGGAACTGTTTGCTGACCGGTTGGCGAAAAATCTCCGCACCGATTCGTCGGATGTAGTTCAGGTCGCCGGTAAGGAACAGCCATTGTTCTTCATCGGCACCGAAGCGTGCTGAGTACTCCTGCAAAACTTCCGGGGTGTCGGTCTCGGGATCGACCGAGATCGCGACGAACTTCACGCCCTTGTCTTTGAACTGTTCTTGGAGTTCTTGGATCTTTTGGTTTTGCTGAACGCAAATGCTCGGGCAGGTGCTGAAGAAGAAACTGACGACGTAGGGGGCGCCCTTGAGGTCTTCGCTGCTGACTTTTTCGCCGCTGCGCTCGATCAGTTCGAATCGACTGAGCCACTCTTCGTCTTCGGGCGGTTTGGTGGGGGAATCGTTTTCGACGTCTTCCGGTTTGACGGCCTCGTTGTCGGCGACCGCGTTGTCGTTGCTGTAGATCGTTTCGCCTGGGGAGGGTCCCGCGGTCGAGTCGGCTCGGAATTGTCGAATGGTGAGTCCCGCGACAACACCAACGGCAAGAATCAGGATGACGTTGATTGTGGTTTTCATGATTGAATCGTATACGTTGCGCGGACGGGAGTCGTCCGCAGGGGAAGGCAACTCGCTAAACCATCGTATCGGCCCGGCGACTGCCACGCATCAAATACCAGGCAACCGCGACAGTGAGTCCCGTCGCGACGAGTGTGACGGTCCAGCACAGCAGAGGGCTCGGGGCGAACCCGGCCGACGATAGGTCTAGGTTTGGATTGATCAGACGGCGGAGTTCGACCATCGAATAGCTCAACGGGTTGGCTTGCATGATGCCCGCGAGTGCCCAATGGGCCCAGTTCCCGTCCGCCCCGGGACCGCTGATGCTCCACGCGGGGATCGGGAAAAAGGTGCCCGCGAGCAGCCACATCGGCATCAAGCCGAGCATCATGATCGCGTGGAAGCCCTGCGTGCTCTCCATCGGCCACGCGACGATCATTCCGAGGGCGCACATTGCGATCGCGATCACCGCGAGGAGTAACAGTAAGAGTGGGAAGGAAGCCGATAGCGTCGGCAGCGTTGATGATCCGGTGACTGCACCGACAGCATAAACTAGGACCAAGAAAAATAGTGCCTGTACCCAGGCAATCGCACCTCCGCCGAGGATCTTTCCGAGCAGGACGGGGAAGCGTCCGGTCGGGGAAACCAGCACCGATTGCATGAACCCTTCTCGGCGGTCTTCGATGACGGAGATCGTTGCGAAGATCGCGGTGAAAAGCACGATCAATGCGACCGTGCCGGGCAGGAAGAACTGCATGAAGTTCTCGCCACCTGCCGAGGCAAATGAACCACTCAGGCCGGTGCCGAAGAGCAGCCAAAACAGCAGCGGTTGGAGGACCGCGGCGGTAACCCGGTTTCGTTGTCTGAAGAAACGTGTCCACTCACGCCGGGCGAGCATCCAGGCGGCGTTCATGCGGGATGAAAGAGGCAGGTCGTTCATGGGGGGGGTCAGTGCCGCTGCGATAGAACCGTGCGTGGAGGAAGCTGTTTCACTATTGAAGACGTTATTGCGACGCAGCGGAAGTGTAAATGGATCGACGCGGTCGCGAATCGGATGGGAGGAGTGAGCGGCATGGGCAACAAAAAACCCCCTCGATTTCGCGAGGGGGTTTTCGTTGTTTTTATCGTCGCGACGGAGGTCTCGTCGCGAGGACAGGATCAATACATGTCGTGGTCGCCGCCGTGGCCACCCTTACCAGCAGGAGCTGGTTTTTCGGCGATCAATGCATCGCTGGTCAGCAACAGGGTTGCGACGCTAGCTGCGTTGCCGAGTGCGGTGCGGGTCACCTTGGTTGGGTCGATGACGCCGGCCTTGACCAGGTCTTCGTAGGTGTCGGTGAGGGCGTTGTAGCCTTCGTTGCCCTTCATGCCGAGGACTTTTTCGCACACGATGCCACCGTCTTGGCCAGCGTTTTCGCTGATCATGTGCAACGGAGCGCGGCAAGCACGGAGGACGATGTTGTATCCGACGACTTGGTCGTGGGTCATCGAGTCAGCTGGTTTGACTTTGCCCGAAGCACGCAGCAAAGCGACGCCACCACCGGGGAGGATGCCTTCTTCGACAGCGGCACGGGTAGCGTGAAGGGCGTCTTCGACGCGAGCCTTCTTCTCTTTCATTTCGCTCTCGGTTGCCGCACCGACGTTCACCTTGGCGACACCACCGGCGAGTTTCGCCAGACGCTCTTCGAGTTTTTCACGATCGTAGTCGCTCGTGCAGTTTTCGATTTCGCGACGGATTTGTGCAATACGAGCTTGGATGTCGGCGGTCTTGCCGGCACCTTCGATTATCGTGGTGTTGTCTTTGTCGATGATGACCTTCTTGGCGCGACCGAGTTGTGGCAGGTCGACGCTGTCGAGCTTCACACCGAGTGCTTCGAAGATGGCTTGGCCACCGGTGAGGATTGCGATGTCTTCCATCATCGCCTTGCGACGGTCGCCGTATCCGGGAGCCTTGACGGCGGCAACGGTGAAGGTGCCACGGAGGCGGTTGATGACGAGCGTTGCGAGTGCTTCGCCGTCAACGTCTTCGGCGATGATCAACAATGGCTTGCCTTGTTGCACGACTTTCTCGAGCATCGGCACCATGTCTTTGATGTTGCTGATCTTCTTCTCGTAGACGAGCACGTAAGCGTCTTCGAGAACGACTTCCATGCTGGCCGGATCGGTGACGAAGTAAGGCGACAGGTAGCCGCGATCGAACTGCATCCCTTCGACCCACTCTTGTTCGGTTTGAAGGCTCTTGCCTTCGTCGACGGTGATGACGCCGTCTTTGCCGACTTTGCTCATCGCGTCGGCGAGGAGGTTACCGATTTCACGGTCGTTGTTGCTAGCGATGGTGGCGACGTTGGCCATCGCTTCTTGATCTTTCACCTTGACTGCCATCGAGTGCAGTTGCTCGGTGATGTCGGCGACAGCGGATTCGATACCGCTCTTCATTTGGATCGGGTTGACCCCGGCGACGACGGCTTTGAGGCCTTCGTTGAAGATCGCTTCGGACATGACGGTTGCGGTCGTGGTTCCGTCACCGGCAACGTCGCTGGTCTTTGACGCGACTTCGCGGACCATGCGAGCGCCCATGTTTTCATAGACGTCTTCGAGGTCGATTTCCTTAGCGACGGTCACGCCGTCTTTGGTGACCGTTGGGCTGCCGAAGCTCTTTTGCAAGATAACGTTGCGGCCTTTGGGGCCGAGCGTGACTTTGACGGCACGGGCGAGTTTGCCAACGCCGCGGCGAATCGCTTCGCGGGCTTCTTGGTCGAATGCAATGATTTTAGGCATGGTGAATTAAGCTCGTGAAATGGTTGGGATTTTGGTGAGTGGTGAGGCGTGTCGCGTCCTAGCCGAAGACAGCGAGGACATCGTCTTCACGCATGAGCAGGTATTCGACGTCGTCGATTTCGACGGTTTCGCCGGCGTAGCTGCTGAATAGGACGCGGTCGCCTTCGGCCAGTTGGCTCGGAGCTCGGGACCCGTCGTCGAGTTGTTTGCCGGTGCCGATCGCGATCACGGTGCCGCGAGCGGGCTTTTCCTGGGCTGAGTCGGGGAGCACAATTCCGCCAGCGGTGGTGCTTTCGCTCTCTTCACGCTGAACGACAATTCGTTCGCCGAGGGGTTGCAAACGAATTTTCGAAGCCTTCTTCGTGGCAGTTGCCATGTCCGTGAAACCTTTCTTAAAAGGGGCAGATTGAGGGGATTGTGTCAGTTTGAGTGAGGCCGCGAGGGGCCGACGGCGATTGCGATCGGTGGCCCGGCGGGACAATGGGGCTGCCGGTGGCGGGTTGCGGGCGACGATTTCGTCGGCGCGAACGCTCCTCCAAGTCATTGTGGCAGCACGCATTGTTTGGACGCCGCTAATGAGCAATCGGCGTGCCAGCGGTGTTTTTGTTGGCGCAAGTTGTTTGTCTTCAATGGTTTGCGGAAGATGGCAGGCTGGCGTGGCGTGTCGGCGAGTTCAGATTGGCAGCCTCGGATGACGGCGGGGCTCGAAGGGCGGCGGTTTGGCCGGGCCTGGCACCCCGATCAGGCAGGTTTCGGCCAAATGATCTATCGTTCGAAGGTCCCCATTGAGTAGGAAAATGGGACGACGCGACAGGTCGCGACTGAAAGAAAACAGCTCGGTCAGAAGGAAGTTCCCTTGGATCGCCCCACATCCGATTGCTCTCCGCTCGAACACGTTCGGTTCGACAGCGACGTTTCCGCAAATCCACACCAGGAGGCTGCGCCTGCTCGGCCCGATGCGGAGGTCGGCTCGGCAGGTTCCCGTGCCGCTGAGCCGCTTTGCCCTGAATCCCACGTCCCTGAATCCCGGGTCCCTGAATCCCACGCGCCTGAATCCCACGCGCCTGAATCCCACGCGCCTGAATCGCGCGCCGCCGAACGAAGTCCGTCTCTGCCGAGACGTCTGTCTCCGCAGCGATTGTCCGCGTTGAATACGGAGGCGGCGTCGCTGTATCGCCCGATCACTTTGGTGTACATGGCATCCATCATGTTGTTGATGGTGCCGGTGTTGACTCTGGTCGATACGAGTGTGGCTCGTTACTTCAAAAGTTCGCCGTTGTCGCGTGATTTGGATTCGGCGCTGGAGTTGTCGCTGGTCTTTTCGCACGGGACCGGCGTGTTCCTGGTGCTAATGAGCATCATGTTGCTCGCCCCACGGCTTCGTTGGCAGGTGCCACGTTTGGCGACTCTCGCGCTGGGCGGAGGTGCGTTGGCGACGATTACGAAGATGTTCGTGCTGCGGCCACGGCCGAGCAGCCTCAACTTGGAATATGTCGGCAGTGAGTCGTCTTGGTTGTGGGCGTTCGACTGGGACCTCAGCGAGATCGCCGCGTTCGACGCTAGCACGCGAGCATTCCCCAGCGGGAACGTCGTGACGGCGACCGCCCTGACGATCGGTTTGTGGATCCTGTTGCCGCGCGGCCGAGTGCTGTTTGCCACGATTTGGGTGGGAGTCTTGCTGCAGCGGCTCAACACCGGGACGCATTTTCTGAGTGATGCGTGCGGCGGTGTCGCGATCGGTTTGCTTTGGGCGTTTGTTTGTTACCATCCCAAATTGATGGGAACGTTGTTTGATCGGATGGCTCACGAGCCGCGACGGCGACGCCGGCATCGACCTGCGACGGTTGATGTTAATCCGACGTCTCAAATCACCGATCCTCGTACCACGGATGAGTTGGCAACTTCCGGTGAAGCGATGCCGTCGTTGGGGACTGTTGGATTGGATGCTGATCCGCCGCAGGCGGGCGTCTCCCCGGACCGTGTTCAGGCGGGGCATGTCGTTCCGATGACGGCGGGGCAGGAAGAATCGCAGAGCAGCGAACGCGCCGCCTAAGCGTTTCGAGTGTCGTTCCCCGCGACCCATCGCAGCAGGGAATGCGTTGGCAGGTACACCACCGCGGGAAGCCCAGCGAGCATCATCGCCAACCACGCCCAGGTGGGCATGTAGTGTTGTGGAGCGTCGGGGCTCATCCCGTAGACGTAGTTCACGTTCCGAGGTTGGTTGACGAACTCCAGTGCATCGCCTGGTGCCGGAAGGAAGAAGTAACTCACCAACATCGCGGCCCAGGCAATCAGCGTCCATGACCACAATGCTCGGTGGTCGTAGCCCAATTTGAGGACGATGCCGATCAGCAAGATTGGCAGCCAGAAATGGAAGAAGGAAAGGCCTCGGGCGAGTAGTGAGATTTCCTCGTTGAACATGTAATCGGTCATCCCGGTCACGGGAAGGTTGATGAGGTTGCCGAGGAAGTCGACCTGCCACAGGAATTGAGGGATGGTGATCCCGACGGCAGCCATCGAGGCGAACAGGGGGCGTTCGGTCCAGACCGCGATGAGAGTTAGGAACAACGCGATGTCGCAAAAATAGACGAAGTTCGTCGGGCCGTATTCGATCCAGTAGTAGGGCACCAGGACAGCCATGAAAGCGGTGTAGCCAACTTTCAAGGCGAGCGGCAGTTTGGTTTGCGAAGTCGGCACGAACGATGTCGATGTCACGGACAGATCGTTCTTGCGAGGCGTGGCGGTGATGGACATGGTGTTTCCGTTGGAATGCGGCGGGGAGCGTGAGGCAGATAAAGGGGGTTGAGAAATGGGGGTTGGGAAAAGAGTGCCTGCCGTGTCGTAAACACAGCGCCGAGATGCCGCAGGAAAGTCAAAAAAGCCACGCGTGTTGCGATAACGCAACACGGTGTTTGCCTGGCCTGCTGGGGGAGCGTTTGTCCTAAGTCGTTCTCCGGCGGATGGTTGCGCTGCGGGTTTCTCGTGCGTTGGGAGGTGTTTGGCACCAAAGGCACGCGTCGTGCATTGATGGGTTGGTTCGCGTCCGGGGGGATTCACGCATTGGGGGCGATGCAGACGTGCCCGCGTTTCGCATTGAATTCCATTTGATTCCATCGCGCCACGCTATCGATATGCACGTCGTCCAACTCGCTGAACTCGCCGCTGTGATCGCCCACCACGGGCCCGCGCTGCTGTATCGGCACTCCACCGTTCCGCCTGAAGCAATCAATCGATACTGGACTGCGTCTCGCGTTCGTTTGGATTTATGGCATCAAACGCTGGCACGATTCAATCACGCCAAAAACAGTGGCAATCACTACCGCATGCGGTGTTGGTGGCAGGATCACCTTGGCGTGCTCGAAGAGATTCTCGCCAGCGAATTGTTGACGCGAGTGGTTGCCGCGGTGGCCGAAGGCAGTGACCGGGCGGGGCAGCGGGATGAGTTTTCGCCGATCGCACAGGCGATCTATCTGTCACATCTCGAGGCACGCAACCGAGTCCAGGCGGCGATACTCGACCGGCGCGGGTGTACGGTCAGTGACGCGGTTCGGTTGAATCGTCTGCGATGCATGATCGAGCGTTGGATCGACGTTCTGATCGGTCAGCTCGCTGGGCACGATCTGGAGTTGGTTCGGTACGGTATCGACATCGAACGCACGACGGCTCACGCCAAAGAGTTTGACTTGGCGTCCACGTCGCCGACTCGGGAAACCGTCGCTTGGCTGACGCGGGCATCCATGACTGACGCGATTCGGCAGAAGGTTGCGAAGAACCCATCGTT
>NZ_ANOH01000279.1 GCF_000346505.1 Aporhodopirellula sallentina SM41 | reverse complement strand
ATGCCAGGTGTTTGCGGTGCCGAATCAATCGCAGCGCGTTGCTGAATTGGCTCAGCGGTTTGGGTTGAGGGAAGAACTCGATCAGTCGGCCAGTTCGCTGCCTCTCGGCGTGCGGCAGAGGTTGTCCTTGGCCGTTGCGATTTTGCACAATCCAGAAATGTTGATCTTGGATGAGCCGACTTCAGGCGTAGACCCCGTCGCCCGAGACGGCTTTTGGCGATTGTTGGTTGAGTTGTCGCGCAGGGACAAAGTCACCATCTTTATCTCGACGCACTTCATGAATGAGGCGATGCGTTGTGATCGCATATCATTGATGCACGCCGGAAAGGTGCTCGCCTGCGATACCCCCGCGGCCCTCATTGCCGCACGTGGCGAAAAGACACTCGACCGAGCGTTCGTTGGTTTCATCCAAGACGCGAATGCCAATCCAGAGCACGCGAAGCCCGAGGCCGATTCGGCGGCGATCTATTCTCGGAGGGAAGATTCTTTGTCGGTAGATTCGCCGGAACGAGACGCCGTGTTGTCGCCATCTGCAACGGTTCAGCCCACCTCATCGAAGACCAATCGATACCGGGTGGACTCGTTAGTGTCACCATCTGAACCCAGTCCGCGTGGTTATTCGATCAACCGGTTGTTGGCATACACCTATCGCGAGTCGCTCGAGGTGATGCGCGATCCGATTCGGCTAGGATTCGCTTTGATTGGTTCGGTGTTGCTGATGTTGGTGCTCGGGTTCGGGATGACGACCGACGTGGAGAACGTTCGCTTTGCCATTTACGATCAAGACCAATCTCCCGAGAGCCGCGCGTATGCGTACGGATTCAGCGGTTCGCGATACTTCGACGAGCAAGATCCCGTGCGCAGCGAAGAGGAAATGCATCGCCGATTGGTTTCAGGAGATGTCTCGTTGGTCGTTGAAATCCCGCCGGACTACGGCAGAGAACTCAAACGCGGTGATAACCCTGAGGTGTCGGCTTGGATCGATGGTGCGATGCCGTTTCGGGCAGAAACCATCAGTGGTTACGTCGAAGGAGTACACATCGCTTATCTGAGTGATCTGTCGAGACAACTCTACGGGGAAACGCCGACGTTCAGTTATGCCGACATCGAATCGCGTTATCAGTACAACCCTGGTTTCGAAAGCATCAATGCGATGGTGCCGAGCGTGCCGTCGATGTTGTTGATTTTGATACCGGCGATCTTGATGGCTGTGAGCGTGGCGAAGGAAAAAGAACTCGGCTCGATCACGAATTTCTATGTGACCCCGACACGGCGGCTTGAATTTTTGCTCGGCAAACAATTGCCATACATCTGCATCGCGATGGTCAACTACGCGTTGCTGGTTTGGATGGGCGTGTATGTGTTTGGTGTGCCCATGAAGGGCAGTCTTGCGGTGTTGACTCTGGGGGCGATGTTCTACGTGACCGCAACGACTGGAATCGGTCTGGTCACGTCATGCTTCACGCGGAGTCAGGTGGCGGCGGTGTTCGCGACCGCGATCGTCGCGATGATGCCGACGGTGCAGTTTTCCGGAATGTTGCAGCCCGTCTCAACGCTCAGCGGAAGTGCTCAGTTGATCGGATCTCTGTGGCCGACGACGTATTTCATGCGGATGAGCGTGGGGGCGTTTACCAAGGGGCTCGGGCTGCATGATCTGTCCCACGATCTTTGGGCACTCGCTGCGTTCACTCCGGTATTCGTACTGATCAGTGCGGGGTTGTTGAGGAAACAAGATCGATGAACACAAACCGCCGCAACGAACAACCGATCGAAAGGACGCTGGGCGATCCCAGCGATGACCGATGAGATCACTTCGAAACACTTTCTGGCTGACGATCAAAGAACTACGCAGTTTACGGCACGACAAGATGCTGCTCGCTCTGTTGGTGTTTGCGCTGACGTTCAGTGTCTACAGCCAAGCGACTGGGATATCGAGCGAGGTTCACAACGCGTCGCTCGGAATCGTCGATGAAGATCACACGACGTTGTCTCGTAGCATCGCAAATGCATTTTATCCGCCCTACTTCAAAGAACCCATTCTGATCTCAAGTGACCAGGTCGACGCGGATATGAACGCGGGGAAGTTGATGTTCGTGATCAATATCCCGCGAGGGTTCGAGGAAGATGTGTTGGCGTCACGGCATCCTGAGTTGCAGGTCAACATCGACGCTACCGCCGTCATGCAGGCGAGTATCGGTGGGAGCTACATCCAGAACATCGTCAACGATGAAGTCAACCGTTTCGTGTCCAGGCGAGACGAATCGGTCGAGATGAGCGTTAACTTGGTGCGTCGCAAAGCATTCAACCCCAACGGGGACACCACGTGGTTTGCGAGTATCACCGCGATCATCGATCAAGTCACGTTGTTGACGATCGTGTTGACGGGGGCGGCGCTGATCCGCGAGCGAGAGCACGGAACGATCGAACACCTGCTGGTCATGCCGCTGACTTCGTTCGATATCGCCGTGTCTAAGGTTTGTGCCAACGGATTGGTCATTCTGTTGGCCGTGATGCTGTCTCTCGCTCTTGTGGTTGAAACCATTCTCGGTGTTCCCGTGGAAGGATCGCGTTGGTTGCTGTTGGCGGGGATTGCGATTTACCTGTTCTTTGCAACTGCGGCGGGCATCTTTCTGGGAACCCTGTCGGGATCGATGGCGCAGTTCGCCCTGTTGGTGTTGTTGACGGTTTTGCCGCTGCAGATGCTTTCCGGTGCGATCACACCGGTGGAGAGCCAACCGGCGTGGTTGCAACCGATCACGTACTTCTTCCCGTCACGCCATTTCGTCAGTTTCTCGCAGTCGATTATTTTCCGTGGGGCTGGGATCAGCGATGTTTGGCGTCAATTCGCTGTCACGGCGGCTTTGGGACTAGCCTGTTTCCTGGCTAGTCTCGGATTGTTTCGGCGTTCGATAGCGGTGAGCAAATAGCCATTTTGAGGTCGAGGTTGCACGGCGAGCGAATTCACTGAAGAACGATTGCTTGACATGTCGATAGGTGACATGTAAATTAATTGGGTGTTGAGTTGCCGCGTGCACAGCGAGATGGGTGGGAGATGGCTCTTCGGGACGAACTGAAAAAGCGTGATCCGTTTGATTTGATCGAGCAGGAGGCTGCTCTGTCGATCATGCGAACCAGTGATCTGTTGGAAAATCGCTTCGCCCGTTTGCTAAGGGAGTACGACCTGACGCGATCGCAGTACAACGTGTTGCGGATTTTGCGAGGTGAGGGCCGACCAATGCCATGTTTGGAAGTGGCACAGCGGATGATTCAAGTTGCTCCCGCGATCACGCGAGTTGTGGATCAATTGGTCAACGCGGAGCTGATCGTCAAGACACAGTCGGACTCGGATCGCAGGGTGTTTCTGATCGATCTGACAAGCCGGGCAAAACGGGTGCTGAAGGCCGTGGACGTTCCACTATTGGAACTGCACAGGTCTCTGTTGTCCGGAGTCCCGAAAAAGGATTTGAAGCAAGTGATTGCAATTTTGCAGCAAATACGAGAAGGGGTTTCCGAGTAGCGGTTCGGGCTTGTACTTGGCGACGTGCCGGTAGCCTCATGTGAGGCCGTCGGAAATGTTGATGACTTGGCCGGGTGACGCGTATTTGTTGTGGACGCATGGACCTGTTGCGCAGACGCACCGCTCTGAAAATTTTTTTTCCTTGAGACTGTAAGGTCCACCTCATTTGACGGTATTCCTGTTGTGTGTCCGCCATTTCGTCGGACCGGACGTTGAGAGTCGGAGAGTATCATGAACCAATCACGACGAAACATGTTGTCCATGACCGCGGCAGGTTTGATCCACGTTGCGGCGAACCCGGAACTGAGCGTTGGGGGCGAGCCTTCGAACACCGGGTTGCTCATTCGCGAGGCAAGAGAACGCGGGCACACCGATATCGGTTGGTTGAACAGTTTCCATTCGTTCTCGTTCGGAGGCTACTACGATCAACGGCATATGGGGTTTCGTTCACTGCGTGTCATTAACGACGATCGTATCGCGGCAGGACGAGGTTTCCCAACGCATCCTCATCGCGACATGGAGATCATCTCTTATGTACTCGAAGGAAAGCTGCAGCACAAAGACAGCACCGGCCGGGGCGCAGTGATCACGCCCGACGACATTCAAATGATGTCGGCAGGAACGGGGATCACGCACAGCGAATACAACCCATCGTCGGTCGACGCGAATCACTTTCTTCAGATTTGGATCGAGCCGGCGATGCGCGGTGTGATGCCTCGTTACAGCGACGACAAAGTCACCATTGATCAGAAGGTAAACCGATGGAAGAAGATAGCCGGTCCGGATGATTCCGGGGCTGCGGTATCAATTCATCAGGACGCAACGATCTATGCGACACACCTGCAGCCAGGGAACTCGATAGAGTTCAACGTCGAACGCGGTCGCCACGCATGGTTGCAGGTCGCTCGCGGTGAATTGGTGGTCAACGGAACAAAACTGTCGAGCGGGGATGCGGTTGCGACGAGCCGATCGACATCTCTTCATGTCGAAGCCACCATGGTGTCCGATGCACTGCTGTTCGATTTGGCTTGACCCAGGTTGGGGCAAGATCGACATGCTCGCAATCTTGGGCCGGACAGGAAGCTGATGCGCCGGATTATTGCTGCCGGCGAACTTTCTGTCCGTGTCTTTATCCGTATGCCGGTGCATCCGGAATTGGAAATTCAGAAACCGATATCGTCGTGGCGAGCAGGAGCGTTTGCCTTCTGCCGTCCGGCGACGAATTTACTCATGTCAAAAAGGATCACGTATGTTGTTAGGTTCACCAAAACAGATTTCGATCGGGCTGCTTGTTCTGCGGGTCGCGTTTGGATGTTTCATGATGGTGCACGGCATCCAAAAAGTTATGGGTTTTGGCGAAATCTCCGGTGGGTTTCCTGATCCGATGGGGATCGGAAGTCAGCTCAGTCTCATCCTCGCGATTGGAGCGGAGGTGGGATGTTCGGTCTTGCTGATCCTCGGACTGGGGACGCGTTTGGCGGTGTTGCCGCTCGCCTTCACGATGGTGATCGCATTGTTCGTCGTTCACGGTGCTGATCCCTGGAAGGTGAAAGAACTCGCGGCGTTGTATCTCGCTGTCTACGCGGTGCTCTTTTTAACCGGACCCGGTGAACTGTCGTTGGATCAGAAGTTATTCGGTCAGGCGACGTCGAGACGGAATAGCGATCACGTATGAGTAGCCTGTGACGCCGTGACGGTTCTGAGTGCGTCACAGCGGACGGGCTGGGCGAGGCAGGCTGGACTATTCGTTCCCGCAAAATTCGAGTTCCACAAAATAGGCACCACGTTGTTTGCCTGTTGTCTCGTCGGTGAGCCAAGCCTGAACGATGTGATGGCCGGTTTCCAAGTGGGTTGAGAACTTGGCGGAGACATCGGTGGGCTGAACGTTTTGAGTTTGTTCGTTTTCACCCACGCGGAGTCGGACTTGTTTGGCCTTCATCGGTGCTTTGGCATCGTCGGGAAAGCGTGACACACGAATGTCATAGTTTCCTGCACGGGCAACATCGATCGCCCAGAATCCGTTGATCCACAGTGCGTCGTCGGCGAGTTGTTTCTGCTTCCAGATGACATTGCCTTCGGTCGGGTGCCAATCACGGACTGTCAATCGAATCGGGTTGCTTTCTGGTTTGCCGATGGGGAATCGGGTGTATGCTCCGTCGTTGGCGAAAACATCGTTGTAGTACTGCTCGTACTGTTTCTTAAGTGCCTCGACGCGTTCGGGATGATCGGACGCGACGTTGTTGTTCTGGCCAGGATCGTTTGTCATGTCATACAGTTCGCCGTTAACTAAACGCCATCGTTCGGTCAGGACCGCATAGTTGGGACGGTGGCCTTTTTCGACCGGACGCGTCGCCATCTTTGGCTGGTCGGCTTGTCGTTCGACAAACATTGTTCGGTCCTGCCATTGATCATCGTTGCCTCGCAGCAGTGGCGCGATGTTGTCGCCGTCAAAGTAAACTTCGCGCGGCAGAGTGAGGTCGCATATTTCGACCAAGGTTGGTAGCCAATCTCGACAACATGTCAGCCGGTTGACGTCGCGTCCGGCATCCAAGTTTTCGGGCCATCGTACGAAACAGGCGACGCGATGTCCGCCGTCGTAGACCGAACCTTTCTTGGCTCTCATGTCCGCGTTGAATCCGTCGTCGGGTTCGACCGTGGCGAAGCCCTGCGCGGTTCCGTTGTCGCCCATGAAGATAACGATGGTGTTTTCGGCGACGCCTTGGTCTTCGAGCGTTTGAAACAGTCGACCGAGGTTCTCGTCAAAGTTGATGATTTGGCCATAGAACTTTGCGCGGACCGGCGGGTGTCCTTGGTCGAGAAACGGAGCCGAATATTTGTCCGCTACGGTATGCGGGCTGTGCATCGCGTTGAGCGGCAGATACACAAAGAAACGCTCCTCTGCGTGCCTCGTGATGAATTGCTCGCAGGCGTCAAAGAAGACGTCGGTGCAGTATCCCGATCGCTGTTCTTGAACGCCGTTGTGGTAGTACGTGTCATCGAAATAGTCGTTTTCGATCGGGTTGCCAATTTCATCGATCCCACCGGCGAGGTGGCGTAGAACTTCTTGGAAACCGCGAAACCTCGGGGCATAGGGCCACGTGTCACCGAGGTGCCATTTCCCGAACATGGCGGTCTTGTATCCCGAAGCGGCAAACACGTCGGCCATCGTGATCTCGTCGCCTCGAAGGAGTTGTCGCCCTTGGGTGACCGCCCATGCGCCCACGCGGGAGGAGTACCGACCGGTCATTAACGCCGCCCGTGTCGGGGTGCATACCGGATCAACATGGTAATTTTGCAAACGAACGCTCTCGGCGTGCATCCGGTCGAGGTTCGGTGTCCGCAACCATGGATTGCCATGACAGGACATGTCGCCGTACCCTTGGTCGTCCGTCAGGATCACGATTACGTTGGGTTGACTCTCGGTTGCATTGCAAACGATGGGACAAACGGCCACGAGAACGAGTGCGAGGAAACATCCTAGTCGTTGATTGGACATGCTGGTTTTCTATAGATCGATGGACTGAGTTCTGCTCAATTCACGCTGATTGGATCCAAGAAAAATCATCCGTCAGCGGCAGGCACAGCATAGATCAAACCAAGTGCATGTGCGCGGTGTGGGGCGAGCCCATCAACGGCCTTCATGTCGGTAGTGCACGGTCTCTATTTCAGCGTCTGTTTTGCACGTAGGAGTATCGCGCAGCGTTTTGCGACACGCCCCAGGCATCGCGGGCGCGTCAGTGTTTCACCTGGTCATCCAACGCCTGACGGGCCGCAATCGAGGCCTCTCGCCATTGACCTCGCTTGGCTTGCTCGACCATTGCGATTAACGCGGATTGAGCGTCCGAGCGAGATGCATTGCTGGGAAAGGAATCGTTGATTTGGTCCTCGATTTTCTCGAGCCCCTCGATGCTCTGTTGGTTGCATACACGATAGAACGCCAGGGTGAGGTCGTATTCGTGTTCGTTCAGTTCGACCGGTTTTCCCGAGAGCGACCAAACGATACCCACGGCGAATGCGACGACCAATAATCCAGCCGCGATGTTGCGTGGGGTGTTGTTTGTGGGCGCTGGAGCTGTTTGCCGTGGCATTACAATTTCTCCCAATCGATCACTTCGTGCTCGTTCATGCTGGACATTTCTGCCCACAGGTAGAGGTCGACAAAGTTGGTGACGAAACGGACCGAACCGTCACCGAAGCAAACCATACCACCGCCTGGGTGTTCGGAGTACATTTGCCCGACGTGATACGTGGGAAAGTTGACCGGGTGGATGATCGGGCTACCGGTAATATCGAGTTCGCCGCCGGAAGGACCTGCATGAACGAGCGTCAGCGTTGCCGCCGCGTCAGGGCCATTTTCCGGGGAAGTGAAACGAGGGTGCGTGAACGCACCGGGGATCACACCGACCCATGTCTTTTCACTCAACGCTGAACTGTGTTCACCAAAGAAGATTGTGTTGGAGGTGCCGTCGAGCACGTCGCGGAATCGGGTTTTGGAGTTTCTGAAAAAGGGGCCATCGGCAACATTACCGGCATCACCGTTGATCGGAATGATCTTGGTGGCCGACGTGTAGATGTTCGTGAAGACCTCACCGGTTGCGGCGGAGCCACATTCGCCCCAGCAGCTTTCTTGGCCGTGGCTGGCGACGTAGTGACTGCGTCCGAGACGGATGGTTTGGCCACCGAAGGTGAGTGCGTTGCCTGCTTCGTCTTGGACTTCGATGGGGTCGTCTCCGCCGGTCGCGCTCGGGCACAAGAACATGGAAATCGTGCTCGCGATCGTTTCGCGGTTGTCGGCAGCCCAGACTGGTTGGTCGAACCGGAGACCTTCGTGCACCGCGTTGCCTTCCGCGAACGGCAGCAGACCCGCCGCCCATCCCCAACCGGGGCCGGCATCCCATGTAATCGCATCCATCATCACCGAAGCCGGGGCCGATCCGTCCGTGGTCGGATGGGAAACATAACCGGCCGGAAAACGCTGGTACGCCGCATGGTAGTTTTGGGCGGCCAAGCCGACCTGGCGCAAGTTATTGCTGCAAGACATCCGGCGTGCCGCTTCCCGTGCCGCCTGCACGGCAGGCAGAAGGAGACCGACGAGAACCCCGATGATTGCGATAACCACGAGGAGTTCGATCAGCGTAAAACCCTTCACGCGAATCTCTCGCCTGGGGCAGGTTGATTGGGCTTGGTAGCAGCGTAGAGATCGAGAACGCAGTCTGTCGCGTTGGGATAACAGAAGTTTTGTCATCGGGACGTCATTTCCGAAGATAGATGGCGGATCGGATGGAAGGGTTTAGCCTGGGCTAACTTTTGGGTGCGAAAAAAAAGCACCGAGAGCGTGCAGCGTTGAATTACAAAGACGAGAATCTGCGAAGAAGTTAGCACGTGCTAACTTTTTAGCGAAATGCTAGTCAACGTCCAGGTGGATATCAAGGGGATTTATGAAAACTGGGCGAACGACTACGATGTTTGTGGCAGTTGTTTTTCGCGTTTGGGTGGCGATCGCGCATTAATAGGGAGCAAAAGGGAGTTTCTGTTTGCCTTCAAGAAGTTATCAACGAATCCGATCGGATCACGCCAGCGAAGTGGCGGAAGATTACGTGGAGGCGATTGCGGATGCGATTGCTGCCCGCGGTGTCTGTCGGGCGACCGACCTGGTGAAGCACTTTGCTGTCACGCACGCGACCGTCAATAACACGATCGGACGGCTGCAGCGGGACGGGTTGGTGACGACGGAACCGTATCAGCCGATCGAATTGACCGCCGCGGGAAAACGTTTAGCGACCACTTCTCGCAAACGGCACGAAGTTGTCGAGAGTTTTCTGATCCGGATGGGGGTCAGTGCGGCGACGGCGGCGACCGATAGCGAGGGAATCGAACACCACGTCAGCCGGGAAACCCTCGACGCGATGAAGCGAGTGCTCAGGGATGGCTGGCCCAGCGCGTGAGGCATCTCAGTGTGGCGGATCCACGCGATTGCACGGCGTTTGTATCTGCCTCCGTCCCCAAGTTGCGCCGCGGGTGAACATTTTCTGACGAATAGGGTCCAGTAGGATGCCTGGAACTCGGAGGAGACGCGGCGTCGCGAAATTCCACTTGATCTGCGAGACTACGGCGAATCCCTCGATACCACTGAAAGACATTCGTCATGGAAAAAGTCCTCTTTGACTATCTGCAGAAGATTCTCAACGCGCGGGTCTACGACGTTGCCCACGAAACGCCTCTGGAGCTCGCGCAAAAGTTGACCGCACGGTTGGGGAACCAGATCTACCTGAAGCGAGAAGACACGCAGCCCGTTCACAGTTTTAAGCTGCGCGGTGCGTACAACAAAATGTCTCATTTGAGTCCGTCCGAGTTGGCTCGTGGAGTGGTCTGTGCATCGGCGGGCAATCACGCGCAGGGGGTGGCGTTGAGTGCTCGTCAACTCGGATGCCAAGCGATCGTTGTGATGCCGGTTACGACTCCTCGATTGAAATCGGAGGCCGTCGCCTCGCTCGGTGGCAAGGTGGTCTTGCACGGCGATAGTTATTCCGACGCGTACGCGCACGCGGTCGAGTTGCAAGAGAAACATCAATACGTCTTTGTGCATCCTTTTGACGATCCGTACGTGATCGCAGGTCAGGGGACGGTCGCGATGGAGATCCTGCGACAGCATCAACATCCGATCGATGCAGTGTTCGTGGCGATCGGCGGAGGAGGCTTGATTTCCGGAGTGGCGGCGTACATCAAAGCGGTTCGTCCGGAGATCAAAGTCATCGGCGTTCAAATGGCGGATTCCGATGCGATGATCCAATCAATCGATCAGGGTGAACCGGTCGACATCAAAGACGTCGGGCTTTTCTCCGATGGAACGGCGGTCAAGAAAGTCGGCACGGAAACATTCCGCTTGACGCAAAGGCTGGTCGATGATTTTGTCACCGTCGACACCGACGCGGTTTGCGCGGCCATCAAGGACGCGTTTGAAGACACCCGCAGTATCCTCGAACCGGCCGGCGCGATGGGAATCGCAGGCATGAAGCATTACGTGGCCGAACACGGCGTGCAGGGGGAAGACCTCGTCGCGATCACGTGCGGGGCCAACATGAATTTTGACCGCCTGCGTTTTGTGGCCGAGCGTGCCGAGTCGGGCGAAGAACGTGAGGCGATGTTCGCGGTGACGATACCGGAGGCCCGCGGGAGTTTTCGAAAGTTGTGTGAATCGATCGGCCAACGCAGCGTGACGGAGTTCAGCTATCGGATGTCGGACGAGCGCGAGGCACACGTGTTGGTGGGATTGTCGATCGGTGGACGTAGCGACGTCGCGGTGATCAGCGCGGGGTTCGAAGATCAAGGTTTTCGAACGCTGGATCTGGGGGACGACGAACTGTCCAAAGTCCATCTCCGCTACATGGTCGGAGGCCGAACCCGCCTCGGCGAAAACGAGCGACTCTATCGATTTGAATTTCCCGAACGTCCGGGGGCGTTGATGAGGTTCCTCTCTCACATGCATCCGGACTGGAATATCAGCCTGTTTCATTATCGAAACCAGGGGGCGGACTACGGGCGGATCTTGATCGGGATTCAAGTCCCCGATGGTGATTTGACTGCGTTTCGCGAGTTTATCGACACGCTCGGGTACCGGTGCGTCGACGAAACGGACAACCCGGTATACCACCTCTTTCTACGATAGGCCGACCGGTTTGCTCGCCACAATGGTGAGCGGCCGCTGCAACTCTGGGCCGCTGCAACGCTGGGTAGTTTCAACGCTGGATAGTTTCAACACTGAGTAACTCGACCACGGCGGGACGTGGTTCGTGTAAGGGAGGTGAAGCATGTCTGCCCCCTTTTAGGGTGAGCCGTAGCGAACGGTCGGGTCGGATGCGTGTGGGCGATACCGAGTCGATCCAACTCAGCGACACGGATCGTCCAAGGTATCTCTATGCGTCACTGTGCAATTGATGTGCGATGCGACGGTGAGTGAGCCGTTGCGCCGAGCAAGTCTCCCCATTCGAAAGTGCATGAAAGACACTCTTGTCCCTTTTTAGGTAAGGCTTGCGCTATATCGAAATTGACGTGTGATTGAGTTGGTGGAAGCGTGTTTAGAGGTGTATGAACGTTGCCAGGTTCAATCGTGAAGGTCTATTACAGAGAGCCGAATAGTCGTTCGGTATAATTTAATGGACACCCCTCGCTGGAAGTTCTAGTATTGGCCCGTATCAGGCGGTTAGCGACGGCGAGCGCACCGTTGCGACGCCGGATGTTTCGGCAACTTGTTCATTGTCGACTGAACGGTTCTTTCAAATCGGAGAAATCAGATGCGTAACAAGGGGAAACGTCGGGGGTTCACGCTCGTTGAATTGCTCGTCGTGATTGCGATTATCGGTGTCTTGGTGGGGCTATTGCTTCCGGCTGTGCAAGCGGCTCGCGAGGCCGCTCGTCGTATGAGCTGTAGCAATAATTTCAAGCAGATCGGTCTCGGAATCCATAACTATCATTCGACATTTAAGTTGTTGCCTGTTCACCATATGGGAACGCACTCCGCGCAAGGTGGCTATGTTAATAGTGGTATCAGTAATGTAAACAACGGTCGCGGCCACAACGAATACACGCTGAGTTTCTTGGTCGGCATTTTGCCATTCGTGGAGCAGCAAGCACTTTGGGAACAGATCTCAAATCCCAACAACGAGACATCGAGCGGCGGGCCTCCGGGTAATCCTTGGTCGCCGATGGGGCCTTCACCACGGCAACAAGAATACAAACCGTGGATCACCGAAGTGACCACCTATCGTTGTCCCAGCGATCCAGGATTTGGGTTGCCGGCTCTCGGGCGGACGAACTACGCGGCGTGTACGGGGGATTCGCCAGACAAGTCAGATTGTCGTTGGCCGGATAATCCCCAAAACGGAAAGCTCGTCTACACGCAAAACGATGTGATCGAAGCGAAAGCCGCCTATCGAGGAATGTTTCAGCCCGGTTTTCAGGGGCGTTTTCGCGAGACGCTCGATGGTCTGTCTAACACGATGATGTGCGGCGAGATTGCAACCGATTTGGGTGACAAGGCAAAAACGACCACGTTGATGATCAATGGGGCGGCGTGGAAAATCCGCAACACTCCAGGGGAAGCCTGCTCGGAGTACATCGATCCGGAGCGACCGCAGTTCTATAAGAGCAGCATTCAATACAACAACAAGAAGAACGGCTTCGCAAAGATTTTCCAAATGCGAGGCTATATCTGGTCGGATGCCCGGTCAGGGTTTAGTTGTTTCAATGCGATCCTGCCGCCAAACTCCGAGTTATGTATGTCCGGTGGCGATTCCGGTTACGGTATCGCTCCCGCATCCAGTCGTCACCAAGGCGGTGCCCATGTCCTGATGGGTGATGGGGCGGTTCGGTTCATTACCGACTCCATCGAGGCCGGTAATGATAAGGCCGGTTGTGTATGGTCGAGCGGAACCGATGCACGGGCACCGGGGTCACCGAGCCCGTATGGTTTGTGGGGCGCACTTGGCACACGTGCTTCCAAGGAAGTGATCGACGAAGAGTTTTAGTCGACGATCTCTTTGCTAAGGCCTATCTGCTTGCTTATCAGTCGATCGGTGTTGTCCGCGGTTGACATGTTCAACCGTGACTAACGGCCACCGGCTGATCTGTTTACCGAGGTTGTCAGGTAGATTCCGGGGTTTCTCGCCGTTTGCATGTCTTTGCAGCAGGCGGTTGAGTGTTTGATTGTTCTATGTCACCGAACCTTGTGCGGTTCGGTATCCGGCAGAGTCGGTACTTCCTGGTCGCGGTTTGATTGTGTGATCGGGAGTACTCTCTCGCGCTGCGAGAATGAAGTATTGAGGGACCTTTGATCGGTTCCAGGATTGATCCCAGTTTTCTTTATGAGAATGTGACCGAAATGATTCGAAGCTATTTGATGTTGCTTGTCTTGTTTTCGTTCGGCGTGCCACTGGTTGGCTGCAGTGAAGAGGAAAACCGCACGATCGAAACGCAAGGAGAGTTGTGGGATGAGCGTGCCGCGTTCTACGCCAACGAAGACAACTTCACCGACGAAGAATACGTTGACGAGGAGGAGCCAGAGGAATAACGCCAGCGCGAACAGGGGCGGGTGAATGGCTGAAGCTAACTCGCCTCCGATTCGTGGTTGTTGTCGGCGTGCCGACTGCATGCGGCCTTCGTAGGGCGGGAGCAACGCGAGTTGGACGCAGTCCTAACGGGCTGTTGATTTTTTCGTTTAACGGGCAGCCAAACGCGACCTGCTTGCCGCTGCACGTCGCCTACGGCTACCGGTTAAACGAAAACAGGTTGACTCTTGAATAAATCAACAGCCCGCTAATGCAAGATAAGCACGGGAGGCGTGTCGCTTTCGCTCGCTCCGAACCAGATGTCGTCTTCGCCGGCTTGGTCGAGCGTCACGATGAAGGTAACCGGCCCCGGCCGAGCGGCGACTTCGCTGACATCGACTTCGACAACTTGACCACGTGCCACGACGCCACGATGCACTGCGACTTCTTTGAGCGGGCGGGGCGCGGTGGTGGCGGTGAGGTCCGCTTCGTTCCATTGGTTGTGTTCACCGGTGTGGAAACGAAGTGTTCCGCTACCCGAGTCGACTGATTGAGTGAGGCGGAGTTTGGCGAAGCGGAACTCTCGTTGGTCGGGAATGTCGAATTTGAGATAGGTGACTCGTCGTTTCCCCTCGACTTTAAGCCACTGAAACTTCTTTTCGCGTTCGCCTCGATCGAGAGTCAAGTCGTCAGTCGGAAACACCTTGATCGGGTCGAGCGATGTGGCACCAAGTTCCTGCACCGACAAATCATCAGACGTTGCCATTTGCTGCGATTTGACTTCGACCTGGGCTTTGTCACGGTGTCGTGTCAGCGTGACGCTTCCCTCGTAGACTTTGAGTTCCGTGTTTTGAGAAGCGATCAGCGAGAACACCGTTCCCATGACTTCGATGGTCGATTGCCCCGTGAGCACTTCGAACGCCGGCATGAGTGCATCGCGGGGCGCGATCTCGAAGTAGGCTTCGCCACGCAGCAGTTTGATTTTCGACGGGGCGTCGGTCATGCGCAGGGCGGAGTTTTTTTCCATCGAAACGATCGATCCGTCGGTCAGTCGCAGCATGGCCTGGGTCTGGGAATCGCAGATGACTTCGTCACGATCATGAAGCTCAAAACCCGGTGTGGCTCGATGTTGCTTTTCATCGCGAATAACAAAGACTTCGACGCCACCGCTTACGCTCATGCAAGTTCCAACGATATCGCCGCTGCCAATTACGGTTTGGTACAGCCGAAAACTGACGAACGTGCAGAGCAGAAGGGTCGCTGCGGCAGCCATCGACGCGATCTGTCGCCTGGTTGGCTTTCGCCGTGGAAGATAGTTTTGCGAGAGCGACTGGATTTCGGTTTGTTCGAGAAGCGTTTCACGCAAAAGCACGTTGACGCGGGAGGCTTCTTGGAAGCGAGCCCGGCGGTTTTGCGATTCGGTCACCGCGGCGTGCAGTTCAGCAATCTCTTGCTCGGAAATGTCTTGCTCTGCAGCGTCATCGTCAAAAAATTTGTTAAGCAGTTCTTCAAATCGATCGTTGTTCATCCGTTGGCCTCCTGCAAGCGTTGGGAGACGTTCGTGTCGATGCACGTCCGCAGTTGGTTTCGCAGTCGTGCGAGAGTGGTGCGAATGGAACCTTGTCGAACCGCTGCGGAATCGGCGAGTTGTTTGCCTTTGACGTTGTGGCCGTATCGCAGGAGCAGCAGTCGTTGCATCCGGTCAGGGAGCCTTTGGAAGCATCGACGCAGTGCGGTTCGTTCTCGCCGCCACGTGTCGTCGTTTCCTTCCGCGGCGATCAACGCGAGTTCAGCCATCATGTCGCTCACGCCGTTCGAGGGTGCTTTGGATTGCCGCCGCCAATGTTGCAGGACGACGTTGCGGGCGATTCCGCAGGCCCACGGAACAAAACTGCGGCTCGGATCGAATCGCTCTTCGCTTTTGAGGATTTCGATGACCGTTTCCTGGAAGAGATCTTCGGCGACCTCGAAATCGCGGACCATCGCCACGATCACAGCGAGAATCCGCGATCGGTTTTCGCTGATGGTTAGAAACGTCGAAATGGAACAATCGTCCATAGAGCGTGCCGTCGGTTCGGGGTGTCTAGCGTGCGACCAGCCAGGATGAAATGCGAATCAAAAGGGTCGATAACCTACGTGTTTATTGTCTGTCGCCAGGCGTATCGTGCACAAAAATATCGTCGCTTTTTCGAAGTGATTTCTGTGCACGGTTGCGTTTTTCTCGCAAACCCTGTTTAGAGACGAATCGAAAATCGCTCGTCTACCCTTCCCCATCATGTGAGTCAATTGAATGAATCAGAAAACTGCTGTCCTAGCCAGTTGCCTGCTCCTGATCGGAGTTTTACCCGACGTCACCGCGGCGAGTCCCCCGAAGCAAGCCCCGGTGGAAATTTCCGGCGAACGACAACAATGGCATAAGATCACGCTGAGCGTCGACGGGCCGCACGCGTCTGAAGACGGTAACCCGAATCCGTTCTTAGATTACCGAATGCAGGTCGAGTTTCGTCACCCTGCGAGCGGGCTGACCTACCACGTCCCCGGTTACTTTGCGGCGGACGGTGACGCGGCGAACACCTCCGCAACGTCTGGGAACCAATGGCGGGCCCATTTGGCTCCCGATCACGCTGGCAGGTGGACCTACCGTATCTCATTTCGGCAGGGATCCGGCGTTGCAATTTCAGATCGTCCTGACGCCGGCGAACCGGTCGATCGCGTGGACGGTTTGTCCGGTGAATTTGAGGTCGGCAAGACCACTGCGACAGGACGCGACTTCCGTAGTCGTGGTCGATTGAACTACGTTGGCAAACACCATTTGCAGTTCGCCGGAAGCAAAGAGTTCTTTCTCAAAGCCGGCGTGGATGCTCCTGAGAACCTCTTGTCCTACGCCGACTTTGATGGCGATTTCAAATCAGATGGCCACAAGGACAACCTCATCAAAAATTGGGAGCCCCACGTTCGCGATTGGCGTCAGGGCGACCCGGTGTGGCAGGGTGACAAAGGGAAAGGCTTGATCGGTGCGATCAACTATCTCGCCTCGCAAGGTCTCAACGCGTTCTCGTTTTTGACGTTGAACATCGACGGTGACGATCGCAACGTGTTTCCTTACACGCAATACGATGAGCGAGAGCGGATGGACTGCTCGCGATTGGATCAGTGGGAGAAAGTCTTCGAACACGGAACACGCATGGGAATGCACCTGCACTTCAAAACGCAGGAAGCCGAAAACGTGCACTTGCTCGATGATGGTCATCTGGGCCCCGAACGTAAGTTGTACTACCGAGAGTTGATCGCGCGTTTTGCACATCATTTGGCTCTCAACTGGAACCTCGGCGAAGAGGTGGGGCTGAACAGCAATCCGAGTACGCAAGATAAAAAAGACTGGGGAAACTATTTCTGGTCAAACGATCCGTATCAACATCCGATCGTGATCCACAATGGTCACAAACACTATGACCTCCTCGGAAAAGAGTCACCGCTGACCGGTTTTTCTCTGCAGACGAACAAGCCGGACTTTCGTTTCGTTCATCCGAAAACCAAAGACTACATCCGTCGGTCGGTCGAGGCAGGCAAGCCTTGGGTGGTTGCCTGCGACGAACCGGGCGACGCTTCTCACTCGTTGGTGCCCGACGACGAGGATCCCACCCGAAACAATGCGAGGAAGAACGCGTTGTGGGGAAACATCATGGCCGGGGGTGCCGGAGTTGAATGGTACTTCGGCTACAAGCACGCTCACAGCGACCTGACTTGTCAGGACTTTCGCGTGCGAGAGTCCATGTGGGAGTTGTGCGAAATCGCCTTGCAGTTCTTCGCCAATCACGACATTCCTTTCTGGAACATGGTCAATCAAAACGATTTGGTCAGCGGTGCGGATGCCTATTGTCTGTGCGATCCGGGCAGCCTGTATCTCGTCTACCGCAAGGATTCCGGCGACGTTCGGCTCGATCTGACGGGGGTTGACTCCGGATTCGATGTCGCGTGGTTCGATCCTCGCAACGGAGGCGAACTGCAACTCGGTTCGGTGAAGAGCGTCACGGGCGGTGGGCAGGTTTCTCTCGGAAACGCACCGGGAAATCAATCGGAAGATTGGCTGGTGATCGTGTCGTCCAACGGCAAACGAGGATCGGTGTCGCAATCCGCTCCAACGTCGAAGACCGTCAAACTATCTGCGTTGAACGATTTCGAGTTCACACCTGCGGGCGATTTCGTCACGGGATACAAAGACAATGCCCGGAAGGCGATGGCCATCAACGCGGCGAAACATCAAGGAGTCTTTGCGGCCGCCGAGTCACAGTACGACGGAGCCGATGGAACGTTTGATGTCGTGTTGACCACTCTAACCGAAACGGATGGTGAATCGGTGTACCGCGTTCGCATCGACGGCAAATTGGTGGGCGAGGTTCAGAACCCCGAAACGAAAAAGGACTATGGCCCGGTTCATCATCGTTTCCGCAACGTGTCAATTCAATCGGGAGATACGATTCGTGTTGAATTCAATTCAGACTCGAACGGCAAAGTTCCCGAAGGCGACGCGTACGCATTTTCACGGGGGCGTTGGCGCTCGATCGAAATCGTTCCTGCGGGTGCGGATACGACGTCGCAACACCAACGGACGGTCGCATCATCTGCTGGCAATGAGTTCGTGATGAACTACGATCCTGCCAAGGCGAAAAAGGTACATGTGCAAACCGATGGCATCGTTGTCGTCGAAGCAGAGGACTATGACGCCGCGGATCGACAAACGCATCGCACGTGGTTTCTGACGACGAAGGACAAGACGCCCGACGTCAAACCTGACCCCGATCCCAGTCACGCCGAGGGTGCCGTCGGCAACGCTTATCTCGAACTGCTTCCCGATACTCGGGTGACGCATGCGGATCCATTGGTTCAAGGCGTCAGCTTTGCTCCGCGAGGTGGCCAGTGCAGCGTTCTGTACTATCCGATCGAATTCAAAGAGCCAGGGCGATACTACGTTTGGGCTCGGATCAACTGCACCGGTTCAGAAGACAACGGTTTGCACGTGGGAATCGACGGACGCTGGCCGGAGTCCGGACAGCGGTTGCAGTTCACCGGCCATCACGGGAAATGGCAATGGGACTCGCGGCAACGAACCGAGAAGGTCCACACCGGTGTGCTCGGCAAGATCTGGATCGACGTCGATCAACCGGGGCTACACACGGTGATGTTCTCGATGCGTGAAGACGGTTTTGAGTTTGATCGCTTTCTGCTCACGAAAGAACAGAACGCGATGAAGAGCAAGAGTCTCGAAGACGGTCCCAAGGCCAGCCCACGACGGTAGCGTGTTTCGGAGTTTTGACACGTCCGATTCCCATAGCTGAATTCGCCACAATTCAGGTCACCGAATCGGCTGCATCATTCATGAAACGCTTTACGGTCTGCTAATCTACTAGCCCGCTGCGTTACGGTTTGTCGATTTAGTCAAGAGTCACCCTGTTTTCGTTTAACCGGTAGCCGTAGGCGACGTGGCATTGGCAATTAGGTCGCCTTTGGCTGCCCGTTAAACGCAATACCGTTCAATTTTCGTTTAACCCGTGCCCGAAGGGTAGGTTGTGTTCCGTCAAGCGTCGCCTACAGCTACCGGTTAAACGAAAACGCCACAACCCGGTGTTTCATTGAACGGTATTGCCGTTAAACGAATAAATCAACAGCCCGGCTAGCGAGGGATCACACACAATCACTCGCTCGCGCATCGTGAAATGCTGGTTTCAAAGTAGAGGCCGCCAGCAAGCTGAACAAAGCGACGAGAATCGGATAAAACGTGTCTTGTTTCACATTCCGATTCACCGCTGCTACGAAATATGTCCACGCTCAACCAAGTCATCCGTGACCGAAGAACGATCAAACCCAAACACTATTCGGACCGTCCGGTAGAAGATACGGTTGTCGAGGAATTGCTCGAGAACGCCAATTGGGCTCCTACTCATGGGATGACGGAGCCATGGCGGTTTGTTGTGTACACGGGAACTGCACGTGAGAAGCTCGCCAACTTCATGGTCGAAACCTATCGCGAGCTAACGGACGAAACGACCTTCAAGCCGAGCAAGCTGGACGGGATGCGGGTGAGCGCGACGTGTGCTCCCGTGATCATCGCGATTGGAATGAAGCGACAGACGAGCGGGAAGATCTCGTTGGTTGATGAACTGCTGGCAGTCGGTTGTGCGGTGCAAAACCTGCATTTGTCGGCGACCGCGCGAGGGCTTGGCGGGTTTTGGTCGACAAACGTGGTTGCAACCAGCGACGCGATGCGTGACTACATCGGTCTGGAGAGCGATGACAAGGCTCTCGGTTTGTTCTACCTCGGGTACCCGAAAGGTGCTTGGCCGGAAGGAAACCGAGCCAGCGTCGCCGAGAAAACACAATGGCATCGCGAATGAATGAAGGCGAAATGCTCCCGTAGCTGTATCGTGTTTCCAACCGCATCGTCCTGCAATCAACCAACGAAGCGGACAAGAAACAAACCCCGATTCAGATCGATCGGCGGTAAACACTGGAGGTGACCGGGGAGCAAAATTGTTCCGGTGCCGTTTGTGATCGGGTAGACGGTAGTGGATCTTGTTAAAGATCCTGCTGCATGATGATCTTTAACAAGATCCACTACCGGAAACTGACGCTGGCACAAGCTGTCAACGAATCTTCAGATAGACGGACGACCAAGATGACCGGTGCGTGGCGATCGATCCTCAGTTATCGAGAACGGTGTCTCTGTGCTTGCGGTTCGTCGGTTGGTTTTGCTCTCTTTCGCTTTTGAACAGGCCGCGTAAGGACGATCCGGTTAGGAGCACCAATGGCAAGAAGTAAACATAGCCGATCACCAGCGGATGGGGACCGAACAAAACGCGGGCGATGCACACAGGCAGGAGCAACCAAGCAGCGATGGTCACGCTAGAACGCGATACATTCGTCGTTCGCAGGGCAAGGACGGTGATCGCAATCGTTGCCAAGGCACACA
>NZ_ANOH01000278.1 GCF_000346505.1 Aporhodopirellula sallentina SM41 | reverse complement strand
TTTCATAGGTGTTTCTGAGGCGATGTTTATCGCACAAGACGCAAGATAGTTTCAAGCGAACACGCGTGATCAAGAAGCCCCTGCGACAAAAGAGCAGTCAGGCAGTATAGACCTTACCGAGCGGTGTTATCAGTCGGACACCACTCGCGAACGTTCCGTCTGAAACTCACCGCGCAGCGGTTGGAAAAGAAGGCCTGCCGAAACGTCGCAATGCGTTTCCCCGGACAAGCAGTGCTAGCGAGAGCAGCCGCCCTGCAGACGCGATCCGGGTGCGACCGGATGTCAGGGAGGCTTGAGTCGCCGAAGACAATCGAGGAGTAGACGCGTTGGACAACGCGAACTGCATTACGACTGAGGTTGCAGGTCAGGACGAGCGAACGGGCGTTGCTCGGCGTATGCCTGCATCAAATCATGGCTTTGCAGCAAAGCGTCGACCACGTCGGCGGCCCACTGTTGGCCGCGTCCCTTTTGGAAAATTTCACGAACCTTTTCCAAAGGCATTCCACGGCGGTAAGGCCGATCGCTGATCATCGCGTCAAAGGCATCTGCTACCGCGAGAATCTGTGCATCGCGTGGGATCTCGTCACCCACGAGCCCGTCGGGATAACCGCGTCCGTCCCAGGATTCGTGATGGTGTCGCACCGCGGGCAGAATGTGCCGGAACGGGCGGATGTCTTTCAGGATTTCATAGCCGAGCACCGGATGCCGTTTGATCTGATCGAATTCTTCGGGAGTCAACGAACCGGGTTTCTTCAACACCGAATCATCAATCCCGATCTTGCCGATGTCGTGAAGGATGCCCGCCAACTGCAAAGCCTCGGCGGAGCGATCTCCTAAACCTAAACGCAGTGCCAACTGCACCGCGAGGTCGGCCACGCGGGAACTGTGACCGTGTGTGTAAGCGTCTTTTGCATCCAATGCGGAGGCGAGTGAACGCACCGTACCTTCGAGCATGGACTGCATTTCATGGAACTGGCGTTTGTTCATCAGGTGCAACGCCAACACCATCAACACCGAACGCATCAAATCAACTTCAATGGTTCCGAACTCGTTTGAATTGCTGTTTCGGATCGCGATCAAACGTCCCAGCCGCACCGAACCTCGGGCGATCGGCATCATCACAATCCGTCGGTTTTCCAGATCGGGATGCGACGAATGATTCACGATGACGGTTTCTTTCCGCCAATCCGGCCGATCACCGGCACGACGCTGCGCGGTCACCTCGGAAGCTGAGGATGTTTCCGGATCGGCGCAAACGCTTTCGTCAATGGACTCGATTCCACTCTCGACAATCGCGGCATGCACGACACGGTCGAGGTCGGTCAACTCGATCGGTCGTCCGATTCCCTGGATGCCACCGCCGAGCACATCGTCTTCATCAGGATCTAACTGAATGATCAACGTCTCGCAGCTAACGCAAACGATCAACTGCTCCAACAACTCCTGACACGTTTCGCTCGGGTCGTCCTGCAGTTCGAGCCGCGCCGTGAGGTCGTGAATCATTCGAATCTCTTCGAACTTCTCACCGAGCGACGCCGACAACGATTCGATATCAGACAACAACGACAGTTCCGTTTCAGCCGACATGACCGCGCTCGTGTCTGCGTCGTCCTGCGATGCCAACGCGCACGATCCGGCAGTCTCACCTTCGTGCAGACGGTCATCAGAAGACGAAATCGAATTGAAACGTGATGGCATAGGTCGAACGTTGAACGAGGAGGGGGCCGCAGCCAGCAGAATTTGAAAAAAGCGAGCATGTCGCTTTTGCTCCGAACAACCATATGCCACGTCAGATCGACTGCGCGACGAGCCTCACGCGAAATCCGACACCCAACAGGGCAATTTCCGCATGAGTCTTCCGGTCATGACGGTTAAAAGGAGTGAACGCAGGTCTAGCCCGACCGCAACATTCGCGTTGCCAAGTCGCCGGTTTCATTCCGGACCGTTCTCCGCGTCAGAACAACGCAGCCACGCACGGGAACGCCCCCACCAGATGGGTTCCAGACGCCTGCGTTTCCACCTGCGATGTGGTTCTCGATGTAGCCGCACAACGCGTCATTGCTCGGCGTCATTGCTCGGCGTCATTGCTCGGCGTCATAGCTCGGCGTCATTGCTCGAACGCGGGATGCTTTACTGGGCATCACGCTCACGTTCACGCCGGATCGCCTCACTGACGCGGCCGAGAATCTGTCGCTCCTCTTCGCTCAAGGAACCAGGGCCGTCGGAGTGCAAACGCTGTAGAATCTCATCCGCTCGGGCCGCATCGGTTGCTTCGGATCGCTCCCGTTGTGCGGTCTCGCGAAGGAGTCGCAGCCGTTCTTTTTCGACGCGGCGTTGTTTTCGTCGAAGGAGGATCGCACCGATTCCGTACCGAGCCCTCATCACTCCCGTTTCACCGTTTTCCGCAATCGTCAACTGCGAGGCAAACAAGTCCTCTCCCCGCGTGGATGCCACCAGCCAAAGGGCGAGCAACGTGATACCGGCGAACGCGGGGAAGGCTCGTCCGCCTGCCTGACTGCTGATGTCACTCGCCCGAATCGCGATAACGCCCCCGACCAACGTCAAGACGGCGAACCCGATGATCCCCCATCGCACCGATCGAACGGCGTGGTTAGCACGCATGATTTCGCTCGCCGCATCATCATCAACGTTAGCAAACAAACCAATCACCGAGGACCATCCGACACGGCCGAGCGATTGAGGAACCGGCAGCAATTGCCAAAATCCCTGCAGGCAGAACATCCATGCCGCGGCAATCCAAGGACGATCAATGGATGCGATCCATGCCCCCGAACCATCGACCGCGGACGTTCCCGAATCGACTGCACCGGAGACGAAAGGGCCCTGCGTCCAACGATCGAGCAACAGACAAGCCAGCGCCGCCAACCCGAGCGCCATCAATTGGGCCGACCACAACGCAAGCACACGACTGACGCCGCTGAATGATTCGAGTATCGAAGACTTCGAATTCTCGTAGTGGCCCGCGAAACCGGTTTCCCCGCGACCGGTGAGCCCCCTACCAGCGACCGCGCGACCAGTGCCCCCGAGGCCAGTGCCCACTAGACCAGTGCCAAGACCATCGTCCTCAACGAATAGGTCGTATGGGTCCACGCTCGGTTGATAGCGCAGCGACTGTTGGATGCTAGGAACCGCTACCCACACCCCGCCAACGGTCAACGTGACGCTGTGTCCGGACGCGTCGTCGGTGCTAGCCACCGGTTCAGGACGACGGCCCAACATCGCGGGCCGGAGGTCACGTCGGGCGAGATCGCGGAGCGGACGCCCGACCGAAAACAGAATCTGAGTCAGCACCGATTGAAGAAGCAGACCGGCACACCAAACAATCGTGAGGCTCAGCGCCCAAACAGCCGTTTCGTTATGGTCTTGACCAAGCATGATGGGAGCCATCGCGATCAAAAAGACCGCGATGCCAGCCATCGGCAAAGAGATTGCGATCGACCATTGCACTCGGCCGATCGAACAAAACCACCACCGCACGCCACGACCGAAACTCGCAGAGCCGCGTGACTTCGACAGCCAATACAAACGCTTTCGTCGCTGATCCGGAGTCGGTGGATTTGAGCTCACGTCACCGCGTCATTAGTGGCTGTGCTCGAACGTGGGCTCTTTGCCTTCATACGCGCGGTAGAAGTCGAAAATCGACTTTTCCAACGCCTTCGCAGTCGCGGGATCCGCGGACTGCTTCGCTTTCATCGCGTTGACCATCACGGCGTGAGCGGCGGCGAGTTTTTTGACGTATGCCGGATCGCTCGTTTTGATCCGCTGCGCCATGAAGTAACTCGCAATCGTTTCTTGGATACGGCTCGCGTGGTCTTCTTTGGTCGTCACCCAACGCGTCAACTGGTTGATCGATTGAGCATCGGTCGGTTTGAGCGTGTTCAATTCCGTTTGGGCTTTCGAGATCGTGTGCTCGTCTTCGAGCATCATCTCAAAACGCAACTGGTCGCCGTAAATTCCACACGGAACTTGGCAGTGGGCATGTGCCGTCGAGGCCAACGCCAACGAACCAAACAGCAACGCAACCAACGTAAAACAACGCAACATCTTGATATCCTCGTGAGTGTAAAGTTCTAAGGGAACGGGTATCTGTCGCAGGGCTTTATCCTACTGCGACCACATTCTATCGCACGACGCGGTGGCAAAGGCAGGTTTCGCGAAACATCAACAGTCTTTTTTGCGACATGCCTTCATTGCGACATGCTTTTTCTGCCAACATGTTAGCAGTGCGTCACGCCCCAGCACGTTTTTCGAGTAGGTGGTAGTGGATCTTATGAAAGATCCTGCTGCATGAGGATCTTTCACAAGATCCGCTACCCGAAAATGGAAGTGATATAAACTACCGGTGCCAATGCGACTATGGGTTCGCCTGCCGGGAACTTTGCCTGCCACGAACTTTGCCTGCCAGGAAGAAAGCACCTTGTGTATCCGCACAACAGCGAAACACGACGACAGGTGAGTGAACAAAAGACTACACGCGAAACCCGCATTCACAGGCTCCGCGTTGTCGGGCACGCGCACCTGATACGTGATCGCGGTACGCGATAATCATCAGTCGTGAACGTCAGTCGTCGAGACTACAGAATCTCGAGCAACTCGACTTCGAAGATCAATACTTCGTTAGGGCCGATCTTCGGCATCGATCCACGTTCACCGTATGCCATGTCCGGTGGGATGTAGAGCATCCATTTCGAACCGACTTTCATTTTTTGCAGAGCGAGTTGCCAACCTTGGATGACGCCGTTGACGGGGAACTCGGCCGGTTCGCCACGAGCGACGCTGCTGTCAAAGACCTCACCGTTGGTCAACTTGCCGGTGTAATGCACTCGAACGGTGTCTTGTGGCGATGGTGAACCACCTTCACCTTCTTTGATGACTTTGTACTGGATGCCTTTGGCGAGATCTTTGACGCCGTCGGCTTTGCCGTTTTGCTCCATCCAGACGTTGCTCTTTTCCAGATTCAACACAGCCTGCTTCCGCATTTCTTCGGCGCGGGCGTTTTGGCGTTTTTGCAGAATGGCCTGGATCTTGCCTTGGACCGTCGCGAGTTGCTCGTCCGTGAGAGCTGGTGCCTCACCCGAAAGGGCGTCGGAAAGCCCTTGCTGCATTCCTTCGATCGTGAAGTCGCTGGATTGGAAACCTTGTTGGGCGAACGATTGTCCGACCGAGAAACCTAGGAAATAGCCGACGGTATCGTCGACCTGAGTATCGGCATCTTGTCCGCTAGTCGACGTTGTCATAGTCAGCAGTGCTAGGAGTGAAAGGGAAAGTAGCGTGAATCGCATGAGTTTGAAGTCGTCCAAAAATGGAGTTAGGTGGGAAATTCGGGAGTCGAATGAGTCCCAGGTGGGAAAGCAATCCGCGAATCACCGACAATCTCGACCGGCTGCTCGCATTGCACCACGACCAGAATAACACGTCAGGCACCCCCTGCACTCCCCTAAACAGGTTGCAGGGCTCCTGTCTCCGCTCCCAAAACGTCCTACCAAACCCACCCTGACACGTTCACCCGATCATTTCGAGCTGACAATCCTCCAGCTTCACGCTGACGCCTTGTTCCATGAAACGGACCGCGACGAGGAGCCGGCGTTCGTTCTCGCGACGAATAACCGTGCCCTCGTACCCGCGAAACGAGCCGTTCTTGACCCGGACCATCGTCCCGGGCTCCAACCGACTCTCGATTGTCATGGGAACGCCCATTTCGACGAGGTTCCGGATTTGTGTTAAATCTTCAACAAGCTGCTCAATTTCCAGAATTTCCACCGCTTTCAAAACGCATCCGGTGCAGATCGCCTCATGCCGCGCCTCGTCGCCTCCACGCAGAAACACGTAGGTCGGAAACAACGGAACGAACGACGTGCGAATACGCCCAGCCGGGGAACGCATCCGGTTGGGAATCATCGGTGCGTAGTGACCAATTTCCGCGTCGCGGAGCTGGCGGACGACTTTCTTTTCCTGACGCGTCCGCGTGTACAAAAGCCACCACTGGGATTCGAGCGATTCGGGTTGGGCGAGCAGATCGTCGGGAAAACAATCGGGTTCAGGAGGCAGAATCGGCATTGCAGGCAAATCAAAGATCGAAACGAAACTGAGAACCGGAGGGATAACATATGTCACCGGTCGGTGACCAGATATCAACCACATGACCGCCCGATTTGTCTGACACGAGGAGTTCTCTGCCCACGAGAGGGATTCCTGAAACCCGAAAACCGATCCTCCGATCGGGCGGCGGTCGCGGCCAGGTTTTCAGTTCGGTTCGTCTTTCTGTCCGGTTCTTCGTTGTGATCTGTCGATGTCGCTGAGAATCTGTCGTTAAGATTCGTTGATCATTTCCTTCGCGTGAGTCGCCCACCATTGCTCGGCATCGCTGCGGGTCCACGGCATGTCACTGGACAATCGCTGCAGTTCGCGGATCAACTCGGGGATGCTCTCTGCTCGCGAGCCTTTGTCCTTCCGCATGCAGTCGCTGACCCAGCGATCCAGCCGCGGATCGATCGGTTCGTCTCGGTGCGTGGAGATGCCGATCGGATGTTCGCTCATGATTAACGCGAACATGGACTCGGGATCACATTCGGCAAACGGCGGATTCCCGGCGAGCAGGTAATACGCAATGCAGCCGATCGAATAAATGTCGCTGCGCGGGTCCATCGAGGAAGGATCGCGAAAACGTTCCGGCGCCATGTACATCGGCGTTCCCGCCCAAATCGTTTCTGCCGTTTGAAAGACGTCCTGATCCGGTTCGATCGGTTTGGCCAAACCGAAATCAAATACCGTCGCCCAATCCCCGACAACGCTGTCGAAACGGAGCATCACGTTTTGCGGTTTCAAATCGCGGTGCATGAGTCCCTTGCCGTGGGCTTCGAGCATCGATTGGCAGATTTGCTGCATGATCCACACGACGCGGCCCGGCGACTGGGCACCGCCCCGCGCGACAATCTCCGCCAACGTCAAACCGTGCAGCAACTCCATCACGCAGAACGCAGCGTCATCCTCCGTGTAACCAAAATCAAACACGGTAACGCTGTGAGGGCAGGACAATGAAGACGCTAAACGCGCCTCTCGATCGAACCGTTGTCGGTCGTCTTCGTCTTGCCGGTCGCCTCGGAGAACTTTCAACGCGATGTCACGTCCGAGTTCCTTGTGACGGGCGCGATAGACCACCCCCATCCCGCCGCTACCGATTTCGCGGTCGATTTCGTAGCGACCGAGTGGTTGCCGAGCGTCTCGAATCGTTGACAAGGTTTCCTGATGCCACCACGTCACACCGGACGCCAATCCGAACACCAGCAAACTCGCCAGCGACGCCCAAAACAACGAAGGCGAAAAAGCGGAGGCGTATTGGTGGACTGGCACCTCCGCAATCACCCCGAGCCCGTAAGAAGGCAACCAACGCCATGCACCGGAGACGTCGCCCCCGTGGTAGCTCGGATACGCCACCGAATGGATCACGTTCCCGCGATTCGTGCTGACCGAAGCAGCGGCGACTGTTAAAGGGGACACGCGGTTGGCCGACTCAAGAGAGGTATCGCCGGCGGTAAACTCGGCCACACGGAACGCCGAACCACTCGCGTTCTCTCCCTGCCGACTCCGCAACGATTCCGCCGTGGGGCTGTTGGTTTGCATGATGCCATGACGATCCACGAGATAGACGTCCGTGCCAGCCTCGCCGGCAATTTGATCGAACGCTTCGTTGACCACCGGCCACAACGACATCTTCGTGATCATCACAGCCCCCAACACCCGAGTCGGATCCGACGGAGCAGTCACGGGGAACATCCATCCGTTGCCGTGGTCTGCGATCATGTCGCGTGAGGTCTCGTCGCCCAGATGTGGACGACTCGAGGGGCCGACAAAAACAGGCCGATGCTCGAGACACCGTGCGACCAATCCTGCATAGCGGGCCGTCATCGCTTCGGGTCGAAGGTCGCGAGCGGACGCCATCGCTACCACGCGGAACTTTTGATCCCAAACGACAAACGTCCATTCATCGCGGGCCGTCGGTGACTGTTTGGCAAGGAACGCGTCCAACGTCGTTTGAGCGTTGGAGGAATCTCCGTACGGGTTCGTTTCATCGACCAGAATCGCCCCATCGCTGGCCTGTCGAGCAATACGTTCGCTGCGATGTTGGTCGTGATCGATGATCGATTCGAATCGAAGTCGCGTCTGCTCGAGCACCGATCCCAACAATCGCTCGTTTGCAACTTGCCGACTCTCGATGTAGTTGTTCCCCATCACCCATGCCGCGATCCAAATGGGGATCAGTCCAGCCAACGTGATCGCGATCCACAACGGCAACCACGTGAACCGTCGTTGAGAAGGACCGACGGAAGTGGGCAGGGACTGTGTGGATCGGCCACCGCTGTCCGGCCCACGACCACGTCTTCGCCGACGTGAAACCGGGTGTCGCGGTGCCGCGTGAGTTCGCTGGGCGCCGCTGACCGTTCGTTGATTTGCGTCTCGCCTCGAACCGCCCTTCTGGCCCTTCTTCGTCGTCGACGCTTTGCCTGACTTCGAAGGCGAATTGGTCTTCGGTGTTTGCCCGCCTCCCCAATTGCGTTTAGGTGTCGACCGTTCCATCGGCACGGTTTTTCGCAAGTCCGGACGATCGCGATCGGCTAGTTCGGCCCCCGTCGCAGACTCTCCGTCGGCATCGTTTGAGCCACCGGGGTAACGATCCGAGTCGTCGTCCGCCATCGACGCGTGCCCGATCTTGGTCGCCCCCGGCAGCCGCACCGGTTTGGCAGAACGGCCTTCGATCTGCGCCGCATTGGGGTCGTGCTCACGCAGCAACGACCGCACTTCGTCGATCAACCCTTGATCATCGCCCGCGTTGCGAGCGAGAAAATCGTCCCGATCCTCGCGCGGCAATTCTTCCGCCGCCCAAAAAAGATCTTGGATCTGTTGATATCGTTTTGCGTCCACGACGCACCTTACTCTTGATCGGGATCGCGGAGTTCCCGTCGCATCCAGGCACGAGCCATGGCCCAATCCTTTTCGACGGTGCGAAGGCCGAGATTGAGCTCGTTGGCGATCTCTTTCATCGCCAAACCTCCGAAGAAACGGTATTCGACGATCCTCGCCTGACGCGGGCTTAATTCGGCGAGTGTATTGAGTAGTTCGTCCAACGCGACCACGTCTTCATCACGGTCGAGAACGAAGGTGACTTCATCATCGAGTTGCCTCCGTAGCCACCCGCCGCCGCGTTTCTGAGCCCGCGTGTGACGCGCGTGATCGACCAAAATGCGACGCATCACCGTCGCCCCGATCGCAAAGAAATGCGTTTTGCCCTGCCAGTCCACCTCGTCTTGATCGACCATTCGCACGTACGCTTGGTGAACAAGTGACGAGCTGCTGAGCTTCTGCCGCTGAGGTTCCGACCGCAAAAACCGACCGGCCATCCTGTGCAGATCGTCGTAGAGCACCGTAAATAGCTGGTCCGTCTTCTTCACATCGCCTTTCTGGCTAGACTGCAAGATTTCGGTAACCGATGCCATAGAATCTACGATGCGATCGCGATAAGAGTTTCGAAAAGCCAAACGATAGGATGCTATCGATTCAGTGCGTCGTATTCTACACAATCTTTCTTTCAGCACACCTGCTCGAAAACAGGTGGATTTGACGCAGTCGGCTCGCAGCGCTAACACATCTGCTAAACACCCCCTCGAATCGTTCGCTATGAAAGTCTTTCCCGCCACCAATTTCGCGATCGCCTTGCTGGCACTTTGGCGCGGCGTCTGGCTGGCGTCCGGCGTCCCCGACACGTGCAGCCAAGCCGACGTTGCCGCGACAGCAGCCAGCCTCGAGGTCCGCGGCAAAAACAATTCTTCCGATGGCTCCTTCTCCGACAGCCCGCTTCACGACGGAAACGTCCCGTGGCGGATATCGTTTGCATCGTCCCAGGAAAAACGAGACACGTCCGAACCGTCGTCTAGCCAGAACACCGACTCCGCGGCCTCTCAGAAAAATGTGACACTGCGAGAAACCGGCATCGAAATTTGGGACGCTTCGTTGCCTGTTTGGATCACGCCGGGCGAGGACGGACAGCCCGGATGGGCATCATGGGACGACAATCGAAACGGCGTCGTGGACGAACCCGGCGAACTCGGCGCTGCCTGGAGCGACGATTTTTGTGTCGTTCAACTCCCCGGCAAACCGGCTCCACCTGGCCGAATTATCGATCGCGGCGGATATCGAAGCCTTCGCCCCAGCGATCGGCAGGATCACGATCGAAAGAATGCCTCCGGCGATTCCCGGTCACTGCGATACTCATTCGATTTCGTCGGCCCACGATAGTATTCCGACGCAGCATGGTTCCCGGGTGGATGGTAGTGGGTCTTGTCAAAGATCCTGCTGCATGAGGATCGTTAACAAGATCCACGCCCCGAAAATCGAGCTGGCATACACGACGAACTCACCGGTAAAACACCCTGAAGCCAGCCCGGCTACATGCTCGACGCACCGGCGAAGAACGCTCCCGCGATCCCGCCGCAAACCAACGCCACCGCGAGGATCTTCCAACTGCCTTTTCCGTATCGAAACGGGAAAACAAACAGATAGATAATCGTCAGCGAAAGCAGCCCTTGTGTGCGATCGGTGCGAAACGCGAGTGCGACCAAACTCAGCAGAGCTCCGATCGACACCAGCAAAAACGCGGCCCCGCCGAGGTTCATGAACATCTGCATTGGATTAAACGCGATCGCTTCCTCGCGCCGCGACGCGTTCACCGCGAGGACCGCGATGCTGACCGCACTGCCCAAAATGAACAACACCAAAGCCAGCATCCACGGAGGCATCCCCGCCTTGCCGATCAGGTCCGCCTGAGCTTTCTTGGCGGCCGCGATGTCACGTTCGGCTTTGTTGAGAGCCATCGTTCCCTTGTCGATGTCGACGCCGACGACCTTGTGTCCGTCGAGCACTTCACCGGTACTGATGTTGAACCCGCAGTTGGTGCAGAGCACCGCGCCCGGCTTCAACTCATTGTTGCACGACGGGCAGTAGGCATGGACCTCACGATCGAGACCTTCTTCGGCGAACAGATCATCCATCGTCGATTGCGACGCAGCAACGCCCATCGGGTTCGCGGCCGGGGCAACTGGACTCGCAGAGGGCCCGGACGAAGCTGGGCGGGACGCGGCAGGTCTGGCCTGGGCTGGTTTTGCGGCAGCAGGTTTGGCTGCGGCGGGCGATTTCGCCGCGGGACGTGCGCCACCGGCGGCACCGACCCGGATGACCTTCCCGCACCCGGGACATTTGATGGCCTTCCCGGCGAGTTCGTCTTTTACGTTGAGCTGCTTACCACAGCCGCATTTCACTGCAATCGGCATAGATCAATGAGCCCGATAAACGAGCCAATAGGGGAAAAGGGTTCAGGCAAACGGATACCGGACCACGTCATTCTATTCGAACCCCGCCCGGGTGCCGAAATCAGCGTTCCGATCAATCTTTCAATTACGCCTCATCGGGCGAATGGTTTTCTAAATGGGCACCACAACGATAACAATAGTCCGCATCCCGGCGATGTCGCGATACCCCGCAATTCGGACAGGGGTGGAGATCGTGCTCGGGGCCCACATTCCGGCTCGACAATTCCGCACTGACGAAACCCGTCGGGACAATGATCAGACTGTACCCCAACAGGATCAAGATCGCCGAAATGATTTTCCCGATCGTCGTGTGAGGCACGATGTCCCCATAACCGACCGTGGTCATCGTCACGATCGCCCAATACATCGCCTGCGGGATGGAGGTGAAATCGCTTTCGATTTCATTCTCGGTTAACACCGTCTCGATGTGGTACATCAACGTGCCACTGATCGTAACGGCGACCAACACGACCGATAGGAATACGACAATTTTGTCTCGACTGTGCCAGACCGCATCGGCGAGCTCATCCGCCTGGCTCATCATCCGCCACAATTTCAGCACCCGGAACACACGCAGCAAACGAATGCTGCGGAGGATTGCGAACGAACGGGCCGACGCGAAGAAGAAAACCAGATAACTCGGCAGGATGCTGAGCAGATCCACCACGCCCCAAAAACTCGTCGCGTATCGCATCGGATGCCGCACGCACGAGAGTCGGGCGACGTATTCGATGGTGAAGAGAATCGTCAGGAACCACTCACCGGCGATCAACCAAAACGGAATGTTCGCGTCATCGGGCATCGCCCGCGCCGCAGCCTCACCTTCGATCACGGTCGCGTCCATGCCACGATACGCCGGGAGCGTTTCGAGCGAGACCAATGTGATGCTGGCGATAATCGCGATCAACAAACCAACATCAAACGCACGCCCCGCCGAACAATCGGCTTCGAAAATGATGTCATACATCCGCTGCCGAAATCCCGCATGCTCGGGACGCTGCACCATCCGGCGACGAAGCACAGCGGCGGATGCTTCGGCGGAGTTGGTGCGTCGGGGAGTATTCATCGCGGTCGCGGCACAGAAGGGACGGCCCTGGAAACGCCGACATCCACGAGCCGACGGGAGACGAGATCAGGCTCACCAGCATAACCTACCGTCCGCGAACCCACATGGGGCCAGCGCCGCTCCGATAGACACCAGCGCCACTGCGATAGCCAGCAGCGCTACTCCGATAGCCTGCACAGACCGCAAACTACGACATCGGCTTTCGCTGCGGCATGATCTCGCAACGACGTTCGATAATCTCGAAATGATGCTGCAGGTGAGCGGCCGCCAACCAAGCGATCCCGCGTGGGGTGACCGGGTGCGAATCGACGGCCCCGACCTGATCCCATGCCGAGGGCACCAATCGCCCCAGCAAAACCAGGTTGGCCTGTCGCAGGTAACCAAATTCGCTGATCAAATGCCCGATGTTCCCCAGCCCGAATCGCGCATCGGCATAGGCATTTTCATCCCACGCCGGCAGGTCGGTCTTGTCGCCGGCAGCAATCCGCAGCATCCGATCGCCAAAGATCCGCTCCGCATCGACGCAGTGTTCGACGACCTGACGAACCGTCCATTGATAGGGTGCGTGAACCCGATCGACCAGTTCGGACGACAAACAACTGCCTAGCTCACAGATCCAGTGCAACTGTTCACTGAGCACGGTGAGCACACACTCACCTTCGACACGGTTGACATAATCCCAGTGGACGTCCAATGAAAGATCCGTCTGGCCAGGACGCCGTGATTTCATAGTTTTGGTTGCGTTCAATTTTCGAAATCCACTACTTCGAGCCCTTCATGGGCTTCCACGAGTTCATCGATCACGTCAAACCCAATGCTGGTGTTGGCAACATTGAGGTACTTCAAATTCGGCAATTGCCCGAGTTGCTCAAAGCCATCGTCAGTGAACTGAGTCCCGGCAACGTTCAAACGTTCGAGCTTTTTCAATTTTAGCAGCGTTGGCAATGAGTCATCTCCCACCGACGCCGATTTCAAGTTCAATTCCTTCAATTCGGTCAGCGAAGAAAACGCCAATACGGTTTCATCGTTCGTTGCCGTCTCCCAAAGCCCGAGGTAAGTCAGCCCGGTCAACTTTCCGACCAACGCGATATCCTCCGGCTTTGCCAAACGACATTCACTCATGTCAAAGAACGTGATCGTTGGCATTTGCGAAAGAATCTCCAGCCCCCTTCGGTCGAGCGACGAATCTCGCAACTCAACCCGAGCGAGTTTGGTGTTCCCACGAATGTGTTCGATCCCGTCACCGGTAACGTCGCACCCACGCAAGCGCAAACGCTTCAGATTGGTCAATGACTTTAACTCTTCCAAACCCGCATCGTTGACTTTGGAGTAATCTCCCTGCAACGATTCCAATGTCGGCATCTGGCCGAGCACCGCCATGGTTTTGTTGCTGACGGTGGTGCAGTAATTAAAATTCAACGACTTGAGTTTCATCGGCGCGAGTTGCACCAATCCCTCGTCAGTGACCTTCGACTTTTCCAACTGCAGGTCAACGAGCGAGTCCAGCTCGGTGATCGGCTGCATGCCCGCATCACTAATGTTGGTGTTCCTAAGATCGATCGCCCGCAGACGGTCCAAATCCGACAACGCTTTCATACCTTCGTCCGTCACTCCGGTACGCCGCAAACCGAGAAACTCGAGCTTGCTCAGTTTGCCGATCGGTTCCAGCGCCGCGTCCGTGATCGCCGAACCGGTGAGGTCGAGACGTTTCAGTTTCGTCAGTTTGGTCAAATTTTCGATCCCCGCGTCACTGACCGCAGGACCGATCAAGGCGAGCAACTGAACATTGGGAACGCCGCCGAGGTGCGAGAGCACGGTTTCGACGTTCTCGTTCCCGCCGCTGATCTCGATCACATAGCCGTCGCTGTCTTTGACGACAGAGAAACCGGCTTCCTCGATCGCGGCAACCGCTTCGGGGGAGTCATCAGGGCGTTTCGCCGGTGCGGTTTCCGCGACGTCAGGACTTTGAGTCGGTGTGTCGTTCTCGGTCGTCGACTCACGGGATCGACACCCGAGATTGAGGCACAGCACGAACAGAACGGTTGTCAGACAACTTCGAAGCATGGAGGAACGCCTTGGTGAAGGAGGGAGGCAGCAGCCAAGCAGGGATGGGAAGGAGGAGCGTTGAGGACGGAGGGTGGAGGTGGGAGAAGCCGGAAAACGAAAGATTCTCCAGCATGACCAACTTAAAGCCTCGCCACGAAAACGCAACTATCCTCACCCACACCGCGTTTCAACACCGCGTTCACAGCCACCTACTGTTCCCCGCTCAACTATTGTGACCTACCGATACGATTCCCAGCCGACTATTTCGCCGTGCTGGTAAAGCGGGATTCGCGAACGACGGTGACTTTGATTTCACCCGGATAGGTCAGTTCCTTTTCGAAGCACTGTGCGATGTCGCGACAAATCGCGGCCGCACGTTCGTCGCTGATCTGCCCGCTGCCGACGATCACACGGAGTTCACGTCCGGCCGAGATCGCGTACGCTTGCTGCACACCGTCAAACCGATGCGCGATCGCCTCGAGTTCTTCCATGCGTTTGACGTAACGTTCGAGCGATTCACGTCGAGCCCCCGGACGACTCGCACTGCAGGCATCCGCGGTCGCCACGAGCATCGTGTAGGGGCGTTCGGTGACGATTTCGTCATGGTGTCCGCGAGCGGCGTGAACGACTTCTTCTCCCTCCTTATGACGCTGCAACAAATCGCCACCAATCTTCGGGTGCCCGCCTTCGAGTTCGTGATCGGCTGCTTTGCCAATGTCGTGCAACAAACCGGCGCGTCGGGCGAGGTCACCGTCCAACCCGATCATCTCCGCCATCATCCCCGACAGGAACGCCACCTCGACGCTGTGCCGCAGCACGTTCTGACTGTAAGACGTTCGAAAGTGCAGTCGCCCGAGCATTTCGATCACGCGATCATGGAGCCCCGAGACATTGACTTCGTTGACCGCTTCGACACCCTTTTTGATGATAAAGTCTTTGATCTCTTGATTGGTCTGTTCGACGATTTCTTCGATCTTCGAAGGATGGATCCGGCCGTCGGCGATCAACTTCTCCAGAGCCATCCGGGCGACTTCGCGTCGAACGGGATCGAACCCACTGACAACCACCACGCCGGGCGTGTCGTCGATGATCAGGTCGACGCCGGTCGCCTTTTCGAACGCGCGGATGTTGCGTCCTTCCCGACCGATGATCCGCCCCTTCATGTCATCGGTCGGAACGCCAACGGTGCTGGTGGTAGTGTCGGCGGTGTGCGCAGACGAGTACCGCTGCATCGCGGTCAACAGCATTTCGCGTGCTTGCTCGTCGACGCGTTTGGTCAACTCGCGACGTTGTTTCAAAACGGCGGTGCCGATCTCGTGTTCCAAATCCGCGTGAACGGAGTCGATCAGTTTGGCAGCAGCGTCTTCGCGGGTCATGCCACTGACCTGTTCGAGCGAACGCTGATTCTCCTGAACCAGACGGTCGAGTTCGCCACGCTGTTCGGTGAGCGTCCGCATCTGCGCGGCGAGTCGATTCTGGCTGCTCTCGAGGCCACGTTGGGCTTTCCGCAACGCCTCTTGGTTTGCGGTTAGCTGGTCTTCCCGGGCATCGAGTTTCCGATCGCGTTGGAGTTCCTGTTCTTTCAGTGCGGCGAGATCGCGTTCTGTTTCCGCTTTGATAGCGAGCGCCTTTTCACGGGCATCGAGAACGATCTGTGCGGACTCGTTCTCGGCCTCACGGCGGGCAACCGAAAGGATCGAGTCGGCCTCCTCCTGCAATCGCGCCGCGCGGCGCGCAGCATGACGCTGCGCAATCCCCAATACGGCGGCAACGCCTAGGAAGAAGAAAAACAGACAATAGAGAATCGTCGTTGCGATTTCTGGATTCATGGTGGCTTTGGATCCGCTTCCATAAGCCCATGGTTTGCGTTAAATCGTCAATTCGGTCATGCGTGGGGTATCGGACGGAACATGTCGAGCCCGTAACAACCGGTCTCGCCAATGGCGGCCGAGCAATTGCCGGTCCCGCGAACGGCGAGCCCGTCAAAGCCTCATGCATGATAAACCGCTGTGCCTGTTCGCGTGTCGCGATCCGAGAGCGTCGCCACACACCAATCATTTGGAACGTGAAGACAGCGGTGCAGAGGAAATGCCACATGGCTGATGAGATCTTCTACAGTCAAACCTGGGCGTTCCATCAAAAACAACGTCTGTTCCGATCTTGGCCGATCGAGCGTCGCTGCGTACAGCAACGCGGGGACAGCGGAGGTCAGACGTGTTCCCGAAAGAAGCGTGGGAGGTTAGGTGGGAAAGTGTTAAAGAAAAAAACGTGCAATGCACACATCTTCTTCGTCTAGCACGCTAGTGTAATGCACCCGCTCCGGTAGGGGAACGAGCGTGCCGCAGGACCGGTCCCCTCGGCACGACGCGCACCGAAACGACGTGAACATCATCGAATCTCAACCTTTGGGCTTGGCTCTGGACACCCTCCGGTGTAGAGTTCGCTGTAGAAGAAACCCGCCAAACGGATTGGCGGGATAATGTTGCTGGTCGATCGGCAACAAGAAACGCGGCAAAGCCAGCCGACGTTTGATCGACCGACGAGACAATGCTGCTGAGCTAGGGTTTCAGCCACTCGTCCCGGGTGCACATCGTTTCACCCACCGCTGCCAACCTGTGCGGTCCCGTTGACCCATCCTGGAAAGCTGCTCCCAAACGCGATCGTATTTACGAAAGCAAACGACCTCGGAACTCTTCTTGTTAGTCCGAAGTCCCTGGAAGATCCACCTCGGATTTTCCAAACCAGCTCACTCCTCATGGCCACCGCGTTTCGCCGAATCGTTGTTGGATTGTTATCCGCGATTCGTTTCGACACGCCCCCTGGAAAAAGGATTGCACCGGAACCGTTCTAAACGGACCTTCGCAAAACGTGCGAAACCGCTCGGCAAATTCTGTGCAACCTACCCAGAGGCCCAAACAATTCAATTCAAAGCAGACTTTTGAAAAAATTCGAATCCATCGACCTGTACGCTCCACTTCAACGCGCCCTCGCCGAACTCGACTACGTCACCCCGACCCCGATTCAAGCCAAAGCGATTCCGCCGGCAATCGCCGGTCAAGACGTCCTCGGATGTGCCCAAACCGGGACCGGTAAAACCGCAGCATTCGCGCTACCCATCCTCGACTACCTCGGCCACGAAAAACCACGTGCCCGTCCCAACCGACCGACCACCCTCGTCCTCGCCCCAACGCGTGAACTCGCCATTCAAATCGGTGACAGCTTCCGCAGTTACGGCAAGCACATGAAATTCCATTCCGCACTCGTTTACGGCGGTGTCGGACAGAACGGTCAAGTCAACTCGCTTCGCCGCGGCGTTGACGTCCTGATCGCAACACCGGGGCGTTTGATCGACCTGATGGACCAAGGCCACATCGATCTGCGTGACGTGGAAATTTTCGTTCTCGACGAAGCCGACCGGATGCTCGACATGGGCTTCCTGCCTGCGTTGAAAAAGATCATCGCGGCCCTTCCGTCGCAACGGCAATCCATGTTCTTCTCGGCAACGCTCGCTCCGAAAATTCGCGAACTCGCCGGATCGCTCCTGTTCAACCCGATCTCGATCAACGTCACGCCGAAGAAGAAGAGCGTGGAACTGATCGAACAACGTTTGCGCATCGTGCGACGTGACAACAAGGTCTCAACGCTGACCAGCCTGCTCACCGGCAAGAACGTTACCCGTTCGATCGTTTTCACACGAACAAAACACGGTGCAAACGCGTTGGTGCGGAAACTCGACAAGAGCGGGATCCAAGCCGTCGCGATTCACGGTAACAAAACGCAAAACGCGCGACAAAAAGCACTGCACGCGTTTCGAAACGACAAAATCAAAGTGCTCGTCGCAACGGATGTCGCCGCCCGCGGAATCGACATCGATGGCGTTTCGCACGTCGTCAATTACGACATGCCTGTCGAACCGGAGAGCTACGTGCACCGGATCGGACGAACCGGACGAGCCGGCCAAGACGGCATTGCGATCTCCTTCTGCACCGGAGACGAACGTGATGAACTTCGCGCGATCGAAAGCCTGATCGGCCAGAAGATCCAAGTCGAAAACCCCGAAGAACAATTCGAAGCCCCCAGCGGTAAACCGAAACAACGTGGTGGCCGAGGTGGATCCGGCGGCGGACGTTCAGGTGGCGGACGCCCCAGCTCCGGACGCTCGCAAAACCAACGCTCCGGCTCCGGTCAGTCCCGTGGTCGCTCGGGCAACAAAAACAAACGTGGATTCACGAGCAACTCCAGGTCCAACGGCCAATCGAGTCGCTCCGCGTCAGCCCGTTAATAATCGCGTCAGCTCGCTGACAAATTTGCTGGCTAACGAACCGATCCGCTTTGCCGCGTAGACACTGCTCGGCTTCTCTACTTCAAACGCCTGAATCTCTCACGGGATTCAGGCGTTTCGTTGCGCCCGCGATCGCGGGATTCAAATGGTGAGCACGCAAGGCTCATCAAAACCGCGTTGACCGAGTTACTGCGGCGGACGCGCCATCGCGGATCTATCCGGCACGGGGGCGAGATGATAAACAAAAGGTTATGTTAAACGCCCTAGACAATCTGACCCGGCTGATCTCGTTCGATTCCGTCAGCAAGAATTCAAACGAACCGATCTCGGATTACGTTTCATCCTTGCTCGAGGAATTGAACTTCGAGGTCGAACGCACAACGTACATGGATGCTCGCGGGGTGCTCAAATGCAATCTGCTCGCGTGTCGCCGTCCACTCTCTTCGCATCCGAAGCTGGACGAGACGCAGTCGTCTTCTGCGAGCGACGAGGAAACATCGCCAAAGAACGCTCCCGGTGGCCTAGCTTACTTTTGCCATACCGACACTGTGACCGCAGACCGCTGGACCGGTCCGGGCGGTGACCCGTTCAGTGCGATCGTTCTCGACGGACGGGTTTATGGCCGCGGTGCCTGCGACATGAAGGGCTCACTCGTTGCGTTCCTCGACGCGGCCAGGAAAACGCCCCATGAAGAGCAAAAACTGCCGCTGTGGATCGCATGCACCGCGGACGAAGAAGTCGGGTTCGAAGGCGCTCGCTTTTTGACCGAGAACTCAAACGCGTACACAGAACTCGTCGCCGCCGATCCGGTGAGCATCATCGGCGAACCGACGATGTTGCACGTGATCCATGCACACAAAGGCATCTGCGGGATGCAAATCCGATCGCAAGGCCACGCCGCACACAGCAGTACGGACATGGGCGTCAACGCAAATGTGGCAATGGTACCGATGCTGCAAACGCTCCTAGAAATTCACAACCGCTGCCTTACGGACGAGGCACTGCGAAACGACGCGTTCGATCCACCGACCTTAACGTGGAACTTTGGCGTCAGCGACGGGATGAAGACGGTTAACATCGTTCCCGATCACAGCAACGCTTGGGCGAGCATGCGAACCATGCCCGGCGTTGACGGGAAAGACATCATCGAACAAGTCAAACGACGCGCCGACGAACTCGGACTGACGTTCACCCTCTACTCCGGCGGCGATCCGATGCACACCGACGCGGAGGCTCCGTTCATCCGAGAATTCTGCGAACTGGCATCCACCTACATCGGCCCCAACTCCCCCGAAGCGGTCTGCTATGCAACCGACGCGTGTGCCTTCGGCCAGCTTCAGCACAGAGTCGTTTGCGGCCCGGGCAGCATCTCACAGGCTCACACGACCGACGAGTTTATCGAAATCGAACAACTCGAAACCGGCATTCGTTTTTACGAAGACACAATACGCCGCTGGTGCTGCTAGAGCATTTGGAAAGTTGACTCGTCCGCTCGCTGTCTCTGCATTCGTCGCGTCTTGATAACCGCTGTCGATCCAGTTCGTTTCCCAAGCGACCGCTGCAAATTGAGCAATCCGTCGTTAGCACAGCCTCCCGTAAACTTCCCCGGTCGAGCGTCTCAATCGTTTCTCGTCTACATTCACTGTTGCCACGCTGCCCACGCGGACGCGGCAAACAGTCGCCGACACGAACAAAGCATTGACAGACTTCAATAAAGACACGGACGATACAACACGTTTGCCCCTTTCAAGAATTCTCGCAAACGATTGTTCACATACCTTCTCGCGCTCTTCACATTAATCACGCCTCGTGGAATCATCCCTCGATCCTTCCGTACCGACGCCCATCGTCACGACGCACCGTTTGACGAAGAGCTACGGCGATTTCACAGCGTTGCGAGATTGCAGCCTTGAGGTCCACAAAGGCGAAATTTTTGGATTGCTCGGTCCCAACGGAGCCGGCAAAACGACGTTGATCCGTTTGCTGCTGGGTTACCTGCACGTCACGTCTGGCTCGTGCGAAGTCGTGGGTTTCGATCCCGAACAAGACTCCGTCGCGGTGCGATCACGTGTCGCCTATTTGCCTGGCGATGCGAGGCTACCGCGTCACATGCGAGGCAGCGGGGTGCTGCGTTTTTTCTCGCAAATGCACCCACAGGGAAATTTGGAACGCAGCCTCGACGTTGCCGAGCGGTTGGAACTCGATCTCTCTCGTCGCGTCGCGTTCATGTCGACCGGCATGCGGCAGAAACTCGCGTTGGCTGTCGTGTTTGGACCACGGACGCCGTTGCTGATTCTCGACGAGCCCACCGCAAACCTCGACCCGACCGTTCGCGGCGAAGTCCTGCAACTCGTGCTGGCGGAACGAGATGCCGGTCGAACGGTGATGTTCTCATCTCACGTTCTGTCAGAGATCGAGCAAACCTGCGACCGTGTCGCGTTCCTCCGAAAGGGTGAACTCGCGAAAAAACTGGTCATGGAAGATCTATTCCAACGTCATCGGCTAACGGCGTGGCTACCTGAAGAAGGCTCGCCGACCACTGAAACAGAAGACCGACTCAGCCAAGTGCCCGACGACCTGCGGAACCGGATCGAGCAATTTCGCATCGGGCCGTCCGGACCTCACGGCCGCAACGTTTGCATCGATACCGCAGGCGATTTAGCACCTACGCTGAACTGGATCGCATCACTTAACCTCGAACACATGCGCATCGAACCACTCGGTCTTCATTCCGTGTACCACTCGGTGCACCTGGGCAAAGACAGCAACGATCCGAAGTGGTCTCGCACCACGGAAGTCTCGCGTCAAGCCAGCGGAGCCGCATCATGATCCGACTAAGAGACATCGGTGTCGACCGAATGATGATTCGCAAAAACATCGGCCAAGCATCGTTACTGTTCGCCTTCCTCGCCGTCGCGTTGTTCGCGTTCGGATGGGTAAGGGTTTGGGTCGTCAAACTGCTCGACATGGGAAAGTTCCAAACAATCATCGAACAGTTCCGCGACTACGAGAAGTTCGCGCCGGTTTCTTTCGACGCGCTGTTTACGTATACCGGACGGGTCGGAATGACCTTCGACGAACCGATCGTGATCCTTTGCACCGTGATCTGGTGCGTTGCCCGCGGCAGCGATGTCGTCAGTGGTGAACTCGGACGCGGCACGCTGGAAATGCTCTTAAGCCAACCGATCAGCCGCACACGATTCATCCTATCGCACGCCACCGTCAGCATCGCTGGACTGATCACGCTGTGCGTTTTGCTATGGGCAGGAATGACGGTTGGAATCGAGACGACCACGCTGACCGAAACCATTCCCCCACCGTCGATGCGAGTCCCCTTTCTCGGATTCGAATTGCCGCTGACCAACGACGCTCCCACCGAGATCTCTTTTGGAATGAGCGAACGGGTGAATCCGCTGACCTACACCGCCGCGGTGTTCCATCTCTTCGCGTTCGGATTCTTCCTGCTCGGGATGAGTTCTTGCTTTAGCAGCTTCGATCGTTATCGCTGGCGCACGATCGGCGGCGTGATGACCGTGTACGTGATCCAACTGGTGATGTTCGGCCTTGGCAAAGCCGCCGAGTCGCTCTCTTGGTTGCAGTCGATGTCGTTCTTCAACTGCTATCGACCTCAGAAGATGACGGGGCTCGTTCGCGACGGAGACTTGTGGTCGCCGTGGAACTTGACGACGCCAATGGGCGACGGGACATACCCACCTCTTTCCTACCCTGGGCTTCTTCTGATCATGGGGGCGATCCTCTACCTGGTCGCAATTGTCCGGTTCGAAAAACGCGATTTACCGGCCCCTCTTTGAGAACGCGTAGCTAGGTTCTCACGCCAAAGCGAACGAATTCCGGCCAACTGGTTATCGCCTTTTCGGACGGTTCGAAACATCGGATTGGCGACGGTTAACAGATGTCAACTTGCTCGACGGACGTGCCCAGCATTAATGGCACGACGAAGCAAGGAGCCTAAGGAATCACCGCTCACAATCAATTAATTCTCGGTAGGCCCGGTCGACCTCAATCGGTGTACAGCCCGGGGAATTTGATTACTTCTGTTCGCGGATAAACCACGCCTGCCCGACTTTGGTCGATCACCGATCAGTCGAGAGGCGGTCAAGGTCGTCGAGAAAATACTTGTAGAAAAACTATCCACTCGCACATGTAAATTTAACCAGAACGCCGAACAAGACTCCCTACCCAAACCCTCTAAGGCGGGTAAAATCCCGAGCTCTATTGGGTACGCGGTGTGCGTTCCCATGGCAAACGCACCTCGCCACCAAAACTCGGTGGCCGAACCGTCCAGTTTTCGCAACGTTAGAACTTTGTATGCAACCAGTTTTTGAAGGCCGTCGATGCGTGATCGCTGACGATGTCCGTAGCTCTCGAGAAGTCCTCAATCGATGGCTGCAAGAGTTTGGGCTGGTGACTTCCTGTGAGTCGGATGGCCTAGCCGCTTGGGAGAGTATCCAGGAAGACGACTGCGACCTACTGATCACCGACATTGAGATGCCGGGCATGAGCGGTCTGGAACTCCTGAACAACATGCGTTCAGGCGAGAATCCCCGATATCAAAACATGCCTGCGATCGTAGTCACAAGCTTGCTCGATGAGCAAGTCGCGGATGTTGTGCAAGACTTCGGCGGAACGACCTTGGTTCTCAAACCTCTCAACAAAACCGTGCTACATGAGGTCGTCGGATGCGTGCTGTCGCAACGTCCCGTCGAACCGGTTTACATGAGTCTACAATCCGACATCCAAGAGGCCAGCGGCATTTCTCCGTCGCTGCGTTACCTCGTCGAGCGAGCCCGCGCAAACGACTGCTAAACGCAGCCCGGAAATCACGACTGCCGTCATCAACGCCAGAACGTTTTTACACGGCGAAAAAGCCGATGTCGCCAGACTTCGGTGGTTTGAATACTGACGAATCCAGCGACGGGATTGCTCACCGAAGCTTTCGGACTAGCTCTCAATCTCGCTTCACGTCGTAACGTTCGAGGCTCACCGGGTCGCATGTTTTCAGCCCACGTTCAGCGTCGTTCAGCTTGATCGAGTCATCTATCACGACGATGAGCGACGCACCGGTGGCGACGTTTCGTTCATACCGCGACGCGGCGTCTTTGCTGATGCTGAGCGAGCCCACTGCGGACAACAGCCCACCACCGGCCGCGCCAACCGCCATCCCAACGATCGGTCCGGCCACTAGCAGCGGACCGATCATGGTTCCCGCCCCAAGGATAGCGCCAATCGCACCGCCTGCGAGCGTCGACGCCCCGGTCGTCTTTTCGGCCGGCGGTGCATCGGCATTGCTGCCACCATCGTGCGGTACGTAGCGTTCCACTTGATCAGGCGTCGAAACAATCGACACCTGATCACGACCGTATCCGGCTTTCTCCAACACCTCGAGCGCGAGGCCCAAAGACTCCGCGTTTGAAAATTCAGCAACTAAGCATTCGTTCGACATCAATCTATCTCCCAAGAGCGTGCACGGTTAATGACCATCAATCATTTCGATTTCGTTGCCGACTCTTTCTTGGCCATGAACAACATGGTCATCTCGCCTTCCTTCGATTGAAACTTGGCAGGACGATCGACTCCCGGAAGGGCGTAACAAAGTTTCAGTCCGTTGCCTTCGCTCAGCTTCACGATCCCTAGCGATTTCATCGGTGGCATCCCCTTCGTTTTCGTTTCCATGTCGATCGCGATCGGCTGAACGCTGGAATTAATCGAGAAACTCGCACGGTACTTCTCGTTCTCGTCTGCGTCGTAGGTCACGATGACATTGTCCTCGATTTTCATCTTCGTTCCCTTGAGATCCTTCTTCGGGATATCCTCGCCTTGGCTAACACCACGCGTGACGTTCCACACGCCCTGCAGTTTTTCCATGACCGAGTCGGTACCTTCCTCGGCGCGAGCGGCCGGACAGACGGTCATGGCAACGGCCATGGTGACAAGAGTGAGAACAGAACGGTACATATCGAATTCCTAATTGGTTGGCGATGGCTTCACGCGTCACGACCGACGCGGCATAACCCACAACGGGCATTAGCAGTGCATCGCAAACACCATGCCGATTCGATCGCCTACACAATCGGTCACCATCACCGTCGTCGGCGCATAAAAAACTCCCCACCGGATCACCGGCGGAGAGAGTCGTACGAAGGCAAGCAGCCGATCCGACCTCGGCTACCTCGCCGAAAACGCGAACACGGTTTGCGATTGGTAGGTGTCACCCGGCTTCAAAACTGTCGAAGGAAAGCTGGGTTGGTTGGGGCTGTCGGGAAAATGCTGAGTCTCCAAACAGAATCCGCCACGATGGGCATAGGCCTTGCCCGTTTTTCCAATCAGTTTTCCGGAGAGGAAATTGCCCGTGTAAAACTGAACTCCGGGCTCGGTTGTGCTGACCGTGAGCAAACGACCGGTGGTTGGTTCATAGACAACGGCCGCGAGAGTCAACTCGGTCGCATCGACACCTTTGTTCAGAACCCAGTTGTGGTCAAACCCGTTGGCGCGTTTGAGCTGTTCATCGTCTGCGTTGATGTCGCGTCCGATCGTTTTGGGTGAAGTGAAATCGAAAGGTGAGTCGGCGACCGCACGCAATTCACCGGTGGGGATCAGCCGTTCATCAATCGGGGTGAAGCGATCAGCGTTGAGCATCACCTCATGATCGAGAACGTTGCCGGTGCCCTCGCCCGCAAGGTTGAAATACGTATGCTGAGTCAGGTTGACCGGCGTCGCCTGATCAGTGGTCGCAACATAATCGACGATGAGTGAGTTTTCGTCGGTAAGAGTGTAGGTGACCGTGACGTTCAGGTTTCCAGGATAGCCCTCTTCGAGGTGCTTGGACAGATACGACATCCGAATGGACTGGGTATCTGCGGATTCTACTTTCCAAAGAACCTTGTCAAAGCCGACCTCTCCGCCATGCAAATGATTCTCGCCGTTGTTGATAGCGAGTGAGTACTCCTTCCCGCCGAGCGAAAAGACACCTTTGGCGATGCGATTTCCGACCCGACCGACGAGAGCACCGAGATAGGGCTTTTCCTCCGCCTCGATGTACTCCACCGCATTCCGATGTCCGAGTGCGACGTCACCGATCTTGCCGTCACGGTCGGGCGTCAAAATCGACGTGATGATCGCGCCATAATTGGTGACGACAACCTCCATCGCGTTCTTGTTGGTGAGTTTGTAGAGGCGAGCCGATTGAGAGGCTTCTTCCGCGGAAACGGCAACAGATTCAGGAGCAGTCATCAGAAGTATTGCGAGGGTGAAATAAAGCGAAGGGAAAGACGGAAGTTTCATCACGTTGTTGAATCCTAACGCGGACCTGCTCAACGACGGACCGCCACGAATCGAGGGTGACCAGCACTGCGATCGGCGTGACAAATCATACCACAATCACGTCTCTGATATCGCGGTACGCGGCACCGCGGCGTTGCGTCACAGTGCAGCAGATGCGACCGGCGACCACACTATAGTTCAGCCCGCCGCCGGAACTCACCGGGCGTGACCCCCATCACCCGTTTGAACACCACATGCATGTATTCCGGATGCGCGAACCCGCAGAGGGCGGCAATCCGATCGGCGGGTAGATCGGTGGTCTGCAACAACTCGCGAACACGTTTGATTTGGACGTGGCGAATCTCCTCCTGTGGCGTTCGTCCGAGATACTTGCGAACTTGACGCTCGAGCGTGCTTCGCGAAATCGCCGTGTTATCAATCACTTCATCGACGGTCACTCCACGGCATGCGTTCTCCCGCATGTAGCGCAACGCCGCGGCGATGTTGCTGTCATCAATTGCGACCACATCAGTGGACTGACGAGCGGCGATTCCCAGCGGCGGAATTGGTTCGAGCGGAGCGTCGAGCGTTTCGCCTTTCATCAACCGAGCCAACAACTCGGCGGCACGAAAACCGACCAACTCCGCGTTCGGAATCACACTCGACAATGTCGGCGAGCAGACCCGGCAAAGCATCTCGTCGTTATCAACACCGATCACCGCGGCCTCTTCGGGCACCGCCAGGTCCACTCGGGAACACGCATCGATCAGGTGCATGCCGCGCAGGTCGTTGCACGCCATGATGGCGACCGGCGGAGTAATCTCTTTGAGCCAGTCGACAAGATGTTGTTGCTCCTCTTCCCAAGTCCGCGCCGCCGGCCCGGTCCAGGGCGAATGATAAATCGCACAATCGTTGGACGAATGCTCGCGGGTTGCTTCGACGAAAGCGTCCTGTCGCCGCTGCGACCACGCCTCGCCGGAAAAACCGCAGAAAGCGAAGTTACGAAAACCTCGTTCGATCATGTGCTTCGCCGCCGTCCGTCCGATCTCGGCATCGTCCGATCGAACGCCAGGAAACTGCGACGCGCCGAAGCGATCGGTAAGTTCGACCAGCGGAACCCCCGTCTGCTTGATTGCCTCAATGAACGTCGGAGTCGTCACACGGCTGATGATCCCGTCGCCCCGCCAACTGCCGAGCCACTGCGGCGGTTCCAACTGCAGGTCGCGCTGCTCTAGAAAAACCGACCACTGATCGTGCATGCGCATGTAACGCACAATCCCTGACAGGAGATCCCTGCCATAGACACTCGACGTTTCGACGATCAACGCAACTTTCGGTTTCATACCTTCAACAATCGAGAACGCGATTCACGACACGATGACGCAGCCACTTGGCACACAAACTTCAGCGATCCGGTTAGCTGCGATCCGGACAACATCGATCCGAACCAACTTGCCTCTGCGCAAAAACGGTTCACCCATGTGACAAATGGAAGCAGGAATTGAGTTCGTAAGATAGCGGATCGCCCCTATCTGAACATCTAGTCGTTTTCAACATCAACGAACACCATGGCAGAGGGAACACCCCAAACGCGCAATCAAAGACCGCCATCCCCGCCCGTGCCGTAGTTGAACGGCGATCAAAACCGCGACACCGCTGAACAAACAGACGTGCCGGATCACGACAGCAAAGCCAGATCCGCCGGGCCAAAACCAACGGCACTCGCGGGAAAGTGATCCTCATGCTACTTTTGCACCGTGTTTTGCATTGGAGCGTGCTTTTTAGGTACTTCCACGCCCCACTCCCATACCGTTGCGTCTCCCAACCGCTGCGCTCCCAAACCGCAGCGATACCCGTCCGCAGCGTTCCCAACCCCGCCGCGGCGTTTCGCCAAGTACCGTGATGTTTCGCCTAGCAAGGAAAAGCGATGAGTAACGAGACGGTCGACGATCCCAGTTTGGCGATCGGGCCATCGAAAGTATCTGACTCATTCGAAAAACTGCTCCCCAACGAGGACATCCCCCCGATTCAACCGGACCAGGAATGGGCCAACGCGCTGACACACGGGCTCGCCGCCGCGACCTGGGTCGTGCTGTCGTTTTGGTTGGTAGGGCAGGCCGCCGAGGTAACGACTGCGATCATGATTGCCTGCGCGGCCTACGGCGCGAGCGTCGTGGGGACGTTTGCCTGCTCCACGTTATCGCACACGTTTTTGCAACGCCCCCTGCTCGACCGTTTCCGGGCCTGGGACCAAGCGATGATCTATTTGATGATCGCCGGGACCTACACACCCATCATGTGCCGCTACGCCAATCCCGCACATCGCGACTGGTTGCTAGCGTTGATGTGGAGTTATGCGTTTTGGGGTTTTACGAAGAAAGCGATTTTCAGTCACCGCATCCACTCGATCAGCACCGTCTCGTACCTGTTACTCGGTTGGCTGCCCGCAATACCGCTCTACGGGCGCGTTCCGTTTAATCTTTTCCTGTACGTTCTTGCCGGTGGTGTTGCCTACAGCGTTGGTGTGCTGTTCCTGATCAATGATCGTCGCGTTCGATACTTCCACGCCGTTTGGCATTTGGTGGTCATTTCGGCGTCGATCATCCATTTCGTTGGAATCATGCGATACGTCGTTAACGTCCCTTTGTAGCGGCCCGCAACTCGCCCAGATTCCTTCGGATCCGGGTCGTGTGGTGCACAGCAATGGTCGCGTCGTGCGTGACAACCGGCGACTACAATCCCAACTCACGAGGGTCTGTCAAACCGTCGGCCAACCGGCGAAGAGCTTCCGTCTCGATTTGACGAACGCGTTCACGGGTCAGGCCGAGTTCAGCACCGATTTCTTTGAGCGTCATCGGTTCGCTGCCGCCGAGACCGAAACGCAATTTCAACACCATCGAGTCCCGCTCGTCGAGATCATCGAGAAGTCCCATCGCGTGTTTGAGGATGTCATGGTCGAGCATCGCCTCATCGGGCGACTTCAAACGCTCGTCCATCACCATGTCGCCCAAAGACCAACCTGACTCGGTTTGATCGCTTTGCGGGGTCGAGTTGTTGATCTTGATCGCTTTGCGAATGATCGGCAGTTTCTTTTTGGGCAGCCCGAGCACACGAGCGACTTCTTCGTTGGTCGGGGTGCGTCCGAGTTCTTCGCTCAAACGTGCCGTCGCTCGACGCCATTTGCTCAACAGTTCGACCATGTAGGCGGGAATACGAATTGTCTTGGCACTGTTGATAAGGGCTCGTTTAATCGACTGTTTGATCCAGTAACTCGCGTAGGTGCTGAAACGAGTTCCGTGAACCGGATCGAAACCTTCGACCGCACGCAGCAAGCCGAGGTTGCCTTCTTCGATCAAATCTTGCAAGCCGAGACCTTTGCCGGTGTAGCCACGCGAGATGTTCACAACCAAACGGAGGTTCGCACGCACCATTTGGTCGCGGGCCATCACGTCACCTTCGGCGATGCGGGCGGCCAGATCCATTTCTTCTTCGGCTGACAACAGGGGAGTTTCGTTGATCTCGCGAAGATACGTTTCCAACGGCGACTGTGCCGCTTCGCTGCGTTTGGGTGTTTTCCGGCGACTTCGCGATTTTAGCAATGCGACTTCGTCTTGCTCCAGTTGTTCTGAATAGGTCATGTCATGCGGTCCGATCGTTATGTGCTTGCCCAGCAGACGTGGGAGGGTGTCGTCTGAGCGGGAGGGAGGTCACCCTTAGATTTCGGCGTTTTCGCAGCGGGCAATCGACATTTGAGAATATGTTTCGTTTGTACCGTTTGCTCCGCATGTACGGCGTTGTTAATACGCGTAATTTCTGCGGCCCGGCAATCTCAATCCCTGGCTCAATCCCTGGCTCAATCCCTGGCTCAATCCCTGGCTCAATCCCTGGCTCAATCCCTGGCTCAATCCCTGGCTCAATCCCTGGCTCAATCCCTGGCTCACGAGAGAGGCGAATTGCCCGCCGAATCTCTGTTGCAGACAACGTGCGAAATCACCTAAAAGCGAAGGCAACCATCACTTCTGACTGATCTACCGAACTACCTTCCACCGGGCCCGCCATGCCCCCGCTGCCCATTTCCTGCCATCGAAGCTCGCAAACGGCCGCCGTGGGCCCGCACGAACTCGAAGCCAGCCGACTGTGCATTCGCAGTCGTTGCCGCAATGAATCCGACACCAACGGGTTCAATTCCGAGAATTCTCGTCGGCGTGCCGGCACGATTCCCTCGCATTCCCGAACGCTATCCGCCCTCGGCCGCGACGGCAAAAGCGTGCTAGCGGTCTTTGCGTTGACGCTCGCTTTCGCATCCAACGCGATCGCGCAGATGCCGACTCAGGCGCAGATGGACGAGGCGTTGCAAATCGAGCTACCTACCGATCCGGCGACACTGATCGCGATGGTTGGCCAGAGCCCGATCTTGCTGGGTGAACTGAACCCCAAAATCGACGCTCGCATCAAAGACGTCCTGGAGAAAGCAGGGCAGGAGGTCCCCGAAGACCAAATCAAATTCGCTCGCGTCCGGATGTTGCGTGGGCTGCTCGCGCAAACGATCCAAAATCGGATGATGCGGGAATCGTTTTTACTCGATCAAGTCGCAACGCAAACGGCTGAGAAACGACGCGAAGCCGACGCGGAAATGCAAGCGAAAGCGCGGCAGATGTTTTTCGAATCCGAAGTCCCCGAACTGAGAAAACAGTACGAAGCGACAACGGTCTCCGAACTCGACGAAAAGCTCCGCAACAAAGGAACGTCGCTCGCCGCTCGCGAACGAGAATTCATCGACGCAATGCTCGGACACCTTTACATCCGTGGCAAAGTCAACCGCGACCCCTCGGTTTCTCTCGCCGAGATTCACGAGTACTACACGACGCACCATGACGAGTTCTACCGAAAGTCGCGTGCACGTTGGGAACAGATCACCGTCAAATTTGCAAACCACCCGAGCAAAAAAGCCGCCTACGATGCAATCTGGGCGATGGGGCGGGAAGCATTCTTTGGTGGAAACATGCAAGCGATCGCTCGCGCGAAAAGCGAAGAACCTTTCGCCAGCGATGGAGGAGTGCATGATTGGACCAACCAAGGCGCCCTCGCCTCGACCATTCTCGACAAACAGGTCTTCTCGATCCCGATCATGGCCATGAGCCAAATCATCGAGGACGTTGATGCCTACCACATCATCCGAGTGACCGAACGTGAACCAGAAGGCCTCGTGCCGTTGGCTGACGTGCAGGACGACATTCGCACGATTTTGCGTGACCAAAAAATCGAGGTCGCCCAAAAAGAAGCGCTGGAAGCGGTTCAAAAACGCGTCCCGGTTTGGTCGATCTTCCCCGAAGACGTTCCGGGTGCGAAACCTCTGCCGCAAGTCGCCGCTCGATTCCCGAATCGCCAATGAGTTTGAGCGTGCAAGATCAACACGCCGGATCGTGCTCGGGTGAAAGTCAGTCGGAACGCACGGTCCGCGACATCGAAACGTTTCCAACGCTTCGACGATCGATCGCTGCGTTGATCTTGCTCGTCGTCATCGGCGGAACCCTTGCCCTCGGTGGCTGCGGTCAACTCGCCTATCGTTTAACCAGTGACGTTCCCCAGCAGTACGTACCGAACCCGCTAGAACTGCCGCAGGTTCCGGACGATTTCCTTTGGCTGCAGGTGGTCGATACGCTCGACGACTACTTCCGCATCGCTAGACAACAACCAGTGGTGAATCGACGCGGCCTCGTGCTCGAAGGCAAAATCGAAACCAGCTACAAAGTCGCCGGTTCGATCTTTCAACCATGGCGGAAAGACAGCACGACCGGGTTTGAACGTTTGCAAAGCACGCTGCAATCGATCCGTCGACGAGCGATTGTCACCGTTCGCCCCAACATGACCGGGTACTCCGTCGAGGTGATCGTGCAGAAAGACCTCGAGGACACCGACCGCACTCAGTACGCCACCGAATCGACCGCAGGCGTTCGTCATGACGGCTCGCGAGTCAGCCGGGACGACGGTTTCGACGACAGTCCTCAAACTCTCGGCTGGATACCGCTCGGCCGTGACACCGTTTTGGAACAAGCGATCTTGAAAGATCTTTTCGGACGTGTCACCAAACCCGACGGACGCTGAACATGCTGCAATCTCGTCGAATTGACGACCGCCGCCGCCGCGTGATGTTAACGTCCGCGTCGGTTTCCGCCTCAGCCCCTTCGGCGGCGTCGCGCACCCGCATGGAACAACTCCGCGAGGCACGCCGGCCCGCGCTCGCATACGGTTCCCGCGTGCGAAAGTGTTTGCGAGGTCGATGGTTCTCGCTTGTGCCGGTTCAACGCACCACGGTGGCGAAGCTATTTTCGGTCCTGTCGATCATCGCACTCGCCCTGATTCTGCTCAACGACGCCACGGCAAGGTTTGCGACCTTGGCTGATCGCCCTTCGTTCGTACGCGTCTTCCGTATCACCGAGTACGGCAGCCTGGGGCGGTACTTCACCGGGGTGATGTATCTCGCGTTGGCCGGATCCGGATGGATGATCTATCAACTCCGACGCTTTCGCAACGATGACTTCGGCGGACACTACCGCGTTTGGCAATGGATCGTCAGCCTCGCGTTGATCTCCAGTATCGGACATGTCGTCCCGATCCTCGCGATGCTCGGCGAAGCCATCGAATGGGTGATGGGAAAACGGATCGCTTTGTCAGGTCGGGATTGGATCGGACTATTTTTGATCATCGGCGGGGCCATCTTGGCGATGCGTTCGATCGCCGAAATGCGTCGCTACCGGGTGAGCGTTTCGCTGCTGGTCGTCGGTTGGCTTTGGTCAACACTCCCGATCTCGGTCGATTGGAACATCCTGACCACGAACACCAATCTGCGTTGGACGCTGGTGACGTCGTCCAATTTGCTCGCGGTCACGTTCTGGTTCGCTGCATCGGTGACCTACCTCCGTTCGCTGTACTTCGAAGTCCGTGGTATCGAACCTTCCGCAGGAATCATTCAGCGACTCAACGACTCGTTCGCGCGAAGAGCCCAAGAGCGTAGCGAAGCCAAAGAAGAAGCCGCAGGCAAATCGCCTCAGAAGCCGACCGCCAAATCCACCGCACGCAAGCCAGCCGCACCGAAAGCGAAGACTAACGTCGCCAAAGCGTCAACGCCTCAAACTCATGACGCTGACACCGACGACGACAACGAAGCAAACCAATCCGACGCGTCCGACACCAACGCGGCACCGAAAGAGAAACGCCGTTGGTTCGGACTCTTAGGACCCGCCAAACCCAAACCTCCTAAAGCCAAGAAGCAATCATCGAACGACTCCGATGCAGCCTCATCGGCCGAAGACGACGCAGCCGAACCGATCGCACGGACGCCCGCAAAAGCGTCGAGCGTTACCAAAGAGACCGCCACCGCCGGATCGATCGATGAAGACTCCGATGAAGGGGACACCAATACCAAGTCACCGAAGAAGAAACGCAGTTGGCTGCCGAGTCTGCGCAGAAAAGCCAAGCCCGCCCAAACAGATGCGAGCGATGAAAGCGACGATCAAGATTCCAACGCCATCGACGATGCTCGCGTAGCAACGAACAAGTCGGCCAGACCATCGCCACCGAGCGAAACGGACTCGGACGAGGAGTCCACCGATGCGCCGAAGAAGAAAAGCTTTGGACTCGGGTCGTTATTGCGGCGCAAAAAGAAGGCACCGGCGGACGAAGGTGCTGAGACTAACGACGACGCCTCATCGGCAACCCCGAGCGGGCAATCCTCTCGGCCGCAAAATGCCGCCTCCGTGAAGTCGCAACCAACGGCCAATCAAGACGCGGATGACTCCGACGATTCCGAACCGATGTCAGAAGACGACATCGATTGGTCGAGCATGAACAAAGCCGAACGGCGACGCATGCGAAAACAACTCAAACGCAGCGGCCGTGCGGCGTAGGCTGCCTCAGCTTCATTTCCGGGTAGTGATCTTGGGAAAGATCCTGCTGCATGAGGATCTTTCACAAGATCCACTACCACCTACCGCAATACCATGCTGCGTCGGAATACGAGAGCGTTCTAGAAAATGCCGTAGCCGAGGTTGCCCTAATTCGCTGACCTGATCTCTGACGAGTCCAGCCACAGAGATCCCGCTCGTTAAATTACAAAACACTCGAACACCGATCGGGTAATTGGCGATTGGTTGAGTCCTGTCCTCGTAAATCGGAAACAAGGACCGTGCCGGTTGTGAGGGTTGGCGATAGAGTTTTCTCGCCGATCCCTGACAATTCTCCCCACCCCATTCCGGGGCGCGACCCATACCTGTGCGTTGGGTAGTTATTTTGCGGCGATTTCGCCGATACACACGGGGAAAGAAAAATGCCATTGGAACGTCCGACCACTGAACGAAAAGCTCTCGCAGTCAACCTCGACTCTCGTCGATACGGATCCTTCGCCGAGATCGGTGCCGGCCAAGAGGTCGTACGATGGTTCTTCCGTGTCGGCGGCGCTGCGGGAACGATCGCAAAGAGCATGTCCGCTTACGACATGTCTGTCAGCGACGCGATTTACGGACAATGCGAACGTTATGTTTGCCGCCAACGCCTGCAAGACATGCTCGATCGCGAACACGCCCTGAACCTCGAGCGGCTCAAAGAGAGTCGCGGCGACACCACGGCGTTTTTCGCATTTGCCGACACCGTCTCGGCACGAAACTTCCACGGCACCAACGAATGCCATGGTTGGATGGGGATCCGGTTCCAAGCTCACCCGCGTGATCAGGACAGTCAAATCATCTTGCACGTCCGGATGCTCGACACCGAAAACGCACTTCAACAGGAAGCCCTCGGCATCGTCGGCGTGAACCTGCTCTATGGTGCGTTCTTTTTAAATCACGAACCCGACCAATTGATCGAATCGCTGCTCGACAACCTCAGCACACGCCGCATCGAGATCGACATGATCGAATTCTCGGGCATCGCGTTTCGCCATGTCGACAACCGCGTGATGAGCCTTCGCCTCGTGCAACTCGGACTCAGCAAGGCGGCCATGTTCTCGGCCGACGGCGAAGTCCTGCAACCGTCCGAAGTACTTTACAAGAAGCCAATTCTCGTCGAACGAGGCAGCTTCCGACCGCTGACGAACGTCAACATCGACATGCTCGAAGCGGCGAAGGCGAAGTTCAAAGGCGAAGACGATGTCGAATCGAACGACGTCGTCACGCTGGCTGAAATAACGATGCGGAACCTGAAAGCCAACGGGGATATCGATCTCCGTGACTTCCTCGAACGAGTCGATGTGCTCGCCGCTGCAGGCATGACGGTGTTGATCTCGGATTACTTCGAGTACTATCGATTGGCGGCATATCTCGCCCGTCATAGCAAAAAGAAGATCGGCATCACGATGGGTGCAGCTAGCTTGATCGAATTGTTCGACGACAAGTACTACACAACACTCGATGGCGGGATTTTGGAATCCTTCGGGCGACTGTTCAAGAATGACCTGAAACTCTACATCTACCCGCTGCTCAACCGCGAAACCGGCGAACTGACCAAAGTCGACAACCTAGAGATTGCGAGCGAACTACGCACGCTCTATCGATATCTCGTCGACAAGGGATGCATCGAGCAACTCGAAGCCTACGATCCCGAACACCTTTCGACGTTCTCACGGGAAGTGCTCCGACAGATCGAGCAAGGCGACCCGGCGTGGAGAGAACACGTTCCGGTCGTTGTAGCCGATTTGATTCAACAACGCGGCTACTTCGGCTGCCGGCGTGCGAACCAAACAACCAAGACCGCTCCGGCACAACCGCTCACGCCCGTCGCTGCACCGCTCGCGCCGCTCATTCCGGCCGCGGGAATGATGACGTCGGTGGTTTGAGCCTCACCCGTGATGCGGTTCGCGGAACAACCTTTCGCGAATCTTTTAAAACAACACGATTCTTCAGAAACTGTGAAGAGGTAACGGTTGCGCGGTCTTTTCAGGCCGCAAGGAGCGTGAAGTGAATATTTGTGCGGGCTGATGAAACTTTGCCGCCCTCGGCTTTCATCAAGGTGCATAGTTTCAACGTCAAACTTTCATCGGGTTTAACGACGAGCCAACGTGGTTCAAAGATAGTGCCGCGTCCTGGACGATACTTTCAATACGGAGTATCCGAAGCATTGTCTTAATCCTCAAAAACGATGTCCCGCACGAATGTATCCATCGGCCAATCCGCTCATGAACAGTTTCCAAGGCAACGAACGACGTATTGCACCGCCAACGCCGATCGACTCGCTCAGCGGTCCCTCGCCTGCCGGTTTTGGTCGTCGCAGCAGCGACACGTATCTGGAATCGATGATCGCAACGGCTTCCCCGGCCAAATTGCGTTTGATGCTGATTGAACGCAGCGTCGAGGTGGCCCGACATCTCGCGGGCCTATGGCGGGAATCACCAGGCAAACGTGGCACGAACGAGCATTCGTTGAAACTGTTCGAACTGTTGAGCGAACTACTCTCGGGTGTCACCGATGACAAAGTCGAAGTGTGCCGCACGGTTGCTGACATGTATGTGTTCCTCTGCCAACACCTGATCGCGGCGGAAGAAAACGGCGATGCGACCATGATCGATGAGATTCGATTGGTCCTCGAAACCGAAGCCGAAACATGGCGAATGGTCTGCATGCAAGAAAACGGTGCAACCGCGTCTCAAACTCGTGCCGCCGATGTTCTCGCACGAACCTCGCCAGGATCCGCACCCGCCCCGCCCGTTTCCGGCGGATTGAACCTGCAAGGCTAGAAGTGCGTCCAAGCCACGTTTTAGGGTAGCGAAACTCGCCAAGAGTTTCGGGAGAGATCGTGAATCACCGAATGTTTTAGCGACTCTCGCTACGCGTCGGCCCCCTCATTCTTGATCGTGCCGCACCACGTGAGCGTTTCCAAAAGGACCTCGCCGACATCGCCAGACCTAGCGTAGTGGATCTACTCGAGAACGAACCTATGTCAAAAGACTAGTCTTCGATCACGACAGCGGTTGCGTTGCCCGGTGATGTGTGGGCGATCGCCAACACCACTCGTTTTTCGAGAGGTCGAACCGAACTGCTGACGTTCAACGGTTGCACCTTGCCGCTCGCATCGACACAGCCGTCAGCATGAGGCACCGGAGAGATTTTTCCTGATTGCAAAGTAACGCAAGCCGCAAGCAATCCCATCATTCCGCTCGCCGCACCGGTATGGCCCAGCAACGATGACGGCAAAATTACCGGAGCCTCGGGAGCGACCTCGTTGATCGCCTGACGTTCACACGCATCGAGCACGGGATCACCGCAGGCGTGTCCTACGATTGCCCCAACCTGGTCGGCGGTAACACCGGCCTCCTCCATCGCCCCACGCATCGCGGAAACGATCGCCGCCGGGTTGCCTCGTCCGGCGTCAGGACGCAGGTCTGCGTTTTGTTGGTTGTTGGCGAACGCGTGGGAAGGAAGGAACCGTGACGCGTAACCGGTCACTTTGCCGATCGGTTTGACACCGCGAGCCTCCGCCATCTCCGCTCGTTCGATGATGACACCGCCGGCACCTTCTCCTCGAACCAAACCGTCCGCGTCCATCGCGTGCGGTCGGCTGCTGAGCGATACCGGTTCGACAACTTTGGCGAGCGGTTGATCTTCGGTGAACAGAGCCCGCGTCGCGTTGAGCCGCGAACCACTTGCGCTGACCACCATGAAATCAGCGATCCCGCGTTTGAGATATCCGCAGGCTTCGATCAACGCCGCTTGGCCGGATGTGTCCCCGACCGTGATCGAATTATTCGGCCCATGGGCATTGAGCACGATGCTGAAATGACATGCGGGCATGTTCGGTAGGTACTTCAACAACCACAACGGCGTGATCCGTTTCATCGCCGCATTGCCGAACTGGCTCGGGTAGAACTTTTCGTCTTCGCCTAAGCAATCATGAAACGCGTCCGACAATTCTTCGGGCGTTCCGTACAACATCTCACTACCAAAGACCGTCCCGATTCGGTCGCTCTGAATTCGTCCACCATCGGTGTAACAAGGCCGGACAGCTTTTCCGCCTACCCGCGGCGTTTGTCCCTGCGACTCGTCTGCCGGGATTGCCGGAAGGTATGGCTGCAACCCTGCGTCCTGGACCGCCAACTGCGAGGCCGCGTATGCCGTTTGAATTTCGCGGCACATGACCTTCAAGGCCTTGCGAGGTTTCACGAAGTCCTTCCCATCGAAATCAACCAGACTAGCGACGACGGCGGTTTCCTCGTCCAAGATGGCTTCACCGTCGACGGTGAGGTACCGCCGCGTGACGTGCTCATTTTCCTCAGACGTCTCGCCATCGAGCCGCTTCACACCACTGACGCCGCCGAGCAATGACTCGGTAAACGATTGACGTCCTACTCCGATCGACGAAACCATTCCAACGCCGGTGATCACGAGGTCGGATGATTTCATGGGGCAAGCGTGGGCAGTTGGGCCATTTCGATCGAAAAGTGAACGAAGGTGCTCGGGAGCACAATCAGTTCAAAAACAATAGGACGAGTCCGGAGGTCGGATGGCAAAGTATGATCGGCAAAACCTAGACTAGCCAGCCTACGAGAGGGGCTTTCGGTCAGATTCCCGCGATCAACTCCCTATTTTCGTTACTTTAGGCGGTCTGATCCGCGTTCCGGAACTCGATCGGGGCATCGATATCGGGATGCAGGCTCTGATGAACCGGGCAATGGCGGGCCGCCGACTCGAGGCGTGATCGCATTTCATCGTCCAATTCCACCGACGCAGGGTAAGTGACGACTGTGGTCAGACGCCCAATCCGACGCACCGGAGATTGGATCATTTCCTTGGTGACGTGGACCGTTGTGCCTTTCAAATCGAGGTCGTGACGCGCCGATACCAATCCGAGGATCGTCAGCACACAGGTCCCCAGAGCGGTCGCGACCAAGTCCGTGGGCGAAAACGCTTCTCCGCGCCCGCCGTTATCGGTCGGAGCATCCGTTGATAGAGTTTGTCCACTCGGGCCGTGCGTGGCGTCGCAGTGAAGCTCGCCTTGGTACACCGCATTGATTTCGACTGCCATCAGTTTCTCATTCGTTTTACGCGTCAATACGAAACGATGGAGAATACCCCACAGAGATAACCATCAACAACTCCCCGACCGCCCGTCCGCGTCACAACCACCCGCTGCCGGACAATTTAATTGCGGCTGGTCCCGTTCTCTGACGCACCTGTCGTTTATGTCAGCTCAATCTCCCAGTAGTGAATCTTGTTAAAAATCCTGCAGCATAAAGATTTGCTGCATGAGGATCTTTGACAAGATTCACTACCATCTGCCCGGGAATCAAACTTCCGGGGAGTTCAGCCGAACCGGTTCGCCTCGATCGATCGACGCTTGCAACGCATCGAGCATGATTTGCGTGTCGAGAGCCTGACGATAAAACGACTCCCACGGTTTCTCTTCTCCGCATTCGCTACCTTGCCGAATCCAATCGACGAGCGTACCGATCATGACGCGTTCCTGTTGGCACCGGCCGCTGTTTGGCTCGTTTGCAGAAGCGTCAGCTGTCGCTTCGTCCACGCCCACTTCACTCGGCGGCACAAACGAATGCACCTTGCCCGACGCCTCGTGAACCCAACTTCGCGCCGGTTTGTCAGCCCACGGTCGCGTGAAGTCATCGCAAACGATCGACGCGTCTTGGCCCGCGATCTCGAACCACTTCCGCGTTGAGGTATCAAAACCACAGGAGACCGTGGCGGTCAATTGATCCGCATAAATCATCGTCGCCGAAACGCGGGCAATGATTTCGCCTCGCATCACCGCGTGGGCATAAACCTCGTCAGGCAACCGGCCGCTGGCAAAGCGAACCAAGCCGACTGAATACCACCCCAGATCCAACAAAGCACCGCCGCCGAGATCGGCGTGCAGTCGATGATCGCCGTCGAGAAACGGATTGGGAAACGACACTGACGCGCTAAGGTGCCGTAGCGGCCCGAGCCGAAACGGGATTGCCGCTACGTCGTCTTCTTCATCGCTGAACAAGTCATCCTTTTTCGCAGCCGCTTTGACAGAATCCTCAGCCGGGCCCACCGTGGTTAGCCATTGCCGGAATTGGTCGGTTCGCTCGTGATGCAACCACGCCGTTGCGTCGAGGAAACGCACATCGACCCGATTCACCGCGTCGATCATTTCTCGCACCTGATCGGCCGACAACGCGACAGGCTTTTCACATAAAACATGTTTCCCTGCCTCACACGCCGCCAACGTCCATTCGTGATGCATCGACGGCGGCAGGGCGATGTAGACAGCGTCAACGTCATCGCGAGACAACAATTCTTGATAGCCCTCGACGCCGACCGGAATCCCGTGACTGTCGGCGTGCCACCGAGCCCGCTCTTCACTACGCGATGCGATCGCGGACACCGTCGCACCAGGAGTCGATTGCAGATCGGCGATGATCCGTCGTGTAATTCTTCCCGTCCCAAGAACGCCAAATCGGACTGGTGAATGCGTCATGTCGTCGGCCAACGATTAAGTAAATGGAATGCACGAAACCCTACGGAAGGATTGCATGCGTTTGCGCAACATCGCCTGCAAACGACAAGCTTCCGATCAGGGTTGTCGGCCACCTATTCGACCCGTTCGCTTGTTCGTTCACAACCGGTCAGCAATCCCGTTCGATCGCCTCAACACTGCATGTTGGCTCTCGGTCTCTCCATCAAAACTCGGCACCGCACCGCTAAAGATCACCCGGGATCGTTGCAACCAGGACACGCGTCAGAATCCGAACGCAGTTGTCTGCCATTGCGAAAGAATTTTGTTTTCCCACTTGCATCCACCGCCTCTTCGGGGATTGCGTGCTAGCTTTCCTACGGACGAATTCTTTTCCCCGCTCGACCGATGGACCGATGAGTTTGACAGTGATCAACGACGATCGACAGAACCGACGATGTGATTCATCACGTCGTGCCGGTGTCGCTGCGTTGTCGCCGCTGGTCGCTCGATCGCTGCATGGCGTACTCGCCATTATGATTTTGGCTTCGGTTTCCCTGACGAGCGGATGCAGCCAATTGCGACTCCCCGCGATTGACCCGACCGGCAGTTGCCTGTTCTCACCTTTGCCGACGACCACCCGGCTCGCGTTGCCGTGCACGAACGGTGAATGTGCCCTCAACGGCCCGTGCCGCTGCCTCGGTTGTCTTGGCGGATTGGGTTCGTGCCTGCGTTGTCCCGGATTTTCCTTTCCTGATCCCGCGTTCCAAGATCCTGCCGATCCCCCGGCATGCGTGAACCCCAACGCGGTGACAGGCAGCGGTGTCGCGAACAACGAACCCTGCGTTCCCGGCCCAGGCTGCGGTGGCGATTGCCTCGTGGGTCCTCCCGCGGTCCTTTATGGAACTGAGATCAACGCGACGAAAGCGTGCAAGCTCCCTCCGCGCGGAAAACGCGGCTGTATCTTGCTGACTCCCCAAAAAATCGTCGCCCCGGTCGGCGGTGAGGTCATGTTGCTTTCCGGAATTTGTGGCACCGACGGATACCTGCAAGTCGGCGAACCGCTCGAGTGGATGCTCAGCAACGACAGCGTCGGGAACATCATTGCCGTCGGTGACGACGCACCGGGTGTTCTGCATCGGCTCGCCAAGGTGCCTGCGGCAAAGAAGCAAGACGGCGCGTACGCGTTGGGCGTTACCAGCACCAAAGCGGCGCTCATCACTCGCGGAAACACCAATCCGAACGACGACGTCAAACTCGAAAAGGGTCAAACATGGTTAACGCTGAGCAGCCCGAGCGAGGGAACCAGCCACGTGACCGTGTTGGCTCCCGAGAGTGAGTGCTGGGATCAACGCAAAGCCAACGCGACGATCTACTGGGTCGACGCCCGTTGGCAATTCCCGGGACCTCAACGGTTGAACGCCGGCGTCGCAGCCGAACTCGTCACCCGAGTCACTCGTGCCGAAGGCAGTTTGCCCGCACGCGGATGGAAGGTGCGATATGAATTGATGAATCCGGAACTGGCAACGTTCGCTGGAACAGACGGCTCGTCGATTGTCGAAGTCAACGTGGACGATTCCGGCAACGCGCCGGCGACCTTGGTTCCGATCCCAGGAACCGCAGGAAACGCAGTGATCGACATCCGAGTCATCCGTCCGGGAGGCCTGAGCGACAACATGCCCGATCTCACCCTCGGTCGTGGACAATCCTATGTCACATGGTCGGCGCCGCAGTTGACACTCCGGGCAGGTGGTCCCGAGGTCGCGTCGTACGACGTCCCGTTTGATGTCTTCGCAAACATCGCAAACCCCGGCGACCAAGACGCAACCGGTGTGGAAGTCCGCGCGGCGATTCCTGAAGGCGTCCGAGTGATCTCGTCGGACGCCTTTGCGAAGGTGTTCCCGAACAGCGTCGTTTGGGAAATCGGCACCATTCCGCCGCAACAACAACTCGACATTGGTCTCAAACTCAGTGCCACCTCGCCGATCTCGATCGCGTTTGAAGCTCGCGGCGACGGCGGTTTGGCAGTCGATGACGACGTTCGCGTGGACATCTATCGCCCATCGCTCGTGTTGCGGGTTAGCCCGGAGAAACAACGCTACGAAGCAGGCGACAACGTGGTCTACACCATCGAAGTCGAAAACACCGGAGATCGTCCGTTGCGTGACGTCGGGTTGATCGCGCGGGGAGACGAATACATGACCCACACGGAAAAGAACAGCCGTGAGGTCGCAAACGACAAAACCGATGGTCCACTGCAACCAGGGGAAGTTTGGCGAAGTACGGTTTCGTTCACGTCACTCGATTCCGGCCTACGCTGCGTCAACTTCACCGCATCGGCGACCGGCGGACAGCAACAGTCGCAGTCGTCCTGCGTAACGGTCATCAACCGCGCACCGCCAACACCTGCCATGGCGGTGACGGTTTCCGCCGCTCGTGATCGCATCGTCGTGGGCGACCGCGTCTTCATCCGCGGCAGAGTCGAGAACACCGGCAGCATTCCACTCAAAAGTGTGCGTGTCACCATGTCGTACGATCCTCAGGTCGTCCCTGAACAGGCGACCGTGGACTTCCCTCGCAGTCTCGACACGGCTTACCTGATCGCGTGGACGATTGAAGAGTTGCCCGCCGGCGAAACCGCTGTGCTCGAAGGAGAATTCTCCGCACAACAAACCAGTCCCGGCAGCCAATTCATCTTCACCGCTGAATCCTCCGAAGGAGCCCGTGGCAGTGCTTCCACTCGCGTGCAAATCCTTCCCAACAACACGCCGGATCGTCCGCTCACCGCCCCACCGGTTCTTCCACCGGCCCTCACGCCGCCGGCGATCCCAGGCGGACCGGGGACTCCTCCACCATCGAACACCCCGCCTCCAACGACGCCGTCGAGCCCATCGGACCGCAACGCCGCCAACACCGGGTCGCTCCGACTCGACGTGCTACAACGGGACATTTCACCACGGGTCGGTGACGCGATCGGCTACAGCCTTCGATTGACCAACGACACGAACCTGATCGACAACGGGGTGCAGATCGCGTTTGACCTGCCACCGGGTGTTTCCATCGAAAGACTTTCGCAGACGCAAAGCCCCGAGCTGAGTCGATTCAATCGCAGCGGCAACACGATCTACTTCGAAGAGATTCGGTCGATCAAACCAGGTGAATCGATCGACTACGAACTCGTCCTCCGCAGCAACCAACCGCAAACGTTCAATCTGTTGATCGAAGCGGTCAGTCGAAACTTCCCCGCGGGAATCGCCGCACGACAGCCCACCGAAGTGACGCCTTAGTCGTTGACGTCGACTCAACTTTCGCGTTGTTAATCCTGTGAAAGATCCTGTGACATGAGGATCTTTCCTAAGATCCACGACCGCCGACCCAAACGAAGATGCGTCGGTCATGTAAACTTTTTTACATCATTGACAGTTCCATCGTCCCTTGTAACATCTCGTGCGTTCATGGTGACGAACGTGGTTTCAGCCTCGTTCGTGAACAGGGAACTTCGGTGCGACGTCGTTTTTGTCGATGTCAATTCCGAGACGGTCCGGCCGCTGTGTGCCACTTGCGTTCTTAACAGTTCGCATCCGTCGCTCCTTTCTTTGAAAGTGCCATTGTTCGTGAATCACGAATGAGAAGGCAGCGAGCGAGACGGAAGAGTGGTGAGTCAGAAGACCTACCTTGAACGAGACGGCTCAGTGCCCTCCTGGATTGGGGCGGTCGTTGCAAAAGCCACACATTGCTGTGTTCAAACGCGGAACGTTTGGCTTTTGGATTCTTCATTGAACTGACTCAGCGACCACTCTAGCGTTCCCATTCGCGCGTTTGTTCTGCAGTGAATTGACTGCGGTATCTGCGATGAAGGTGCGTCTCGAGCGAACCGCCGAGTTCCAACGAATAACGCAACACGATGTTTTGCCGCATGTTCTCGGCAGCAGTGATCACTGCATGCCTCACCTCCGCTGTATCGGGCGGAATCTACTCAGGCCCGTCCGGTACGACGAACGGAGCCCCCGACAATCCGATCGCACGCAGCGCCGTCTCGACGTTCGAAACGAGCGTGGTCGAATACTTTCCCGCCGCGGGAGTGAGCCCGAGCTTTACCAATCCCGAAACAGGGTTGAGTTCGCTCGGCGAGGTCAACGGTTCGGGCACGCCAGGTTACATCACCCTTGGGTTCGACGCGCCGATCACCAACGGACTCGGAGCCGACTTTGCCGTCTTTGAAAACGGATTCAACTTTGGTACGAATTCGGACGGTGTGCCCGGACTCTTTGCCGAATTCGCGTATGTCGACGTCAGCACGAACGGCAGCGATTTCCTTCGCTTCCCCAGCATCAACTTAAACTCCGGACCATTGCCCGGCGGATTCGGCGGTGCTTTCTCAGGCTTTGACGTCACCAACGTCAACAACCTCGCCGGGAAGCACGCGGCCAACTGGGGAACGCCGTTTGACCTGGACGCACTCAGCACGGATACGCTCGTCCTCAACGGCATCGTCAACCTCGACCAGATCAACTACATCCGCCTGACAGACATCCCTGGCGACGGATCGTATACCGACAGCCTTGGCAATCCGATCTATGACAACTTCCCGACATCCGGTTCGGGCGGTTTCGACTACGTCGGCCTGCCAACCGGTGCGATTGGAGTCCTCAACAGCGTCACGGCCGTTCCCGAACCATCGAGTTTGGCGATCATGGGGATGCTCACCGCGGGATTCGTCGCTCGTCATCGACGTCGGCGGCGACATCCGCGTGAGACATCGAAAGCAGCGACATCCAACGATGATGCGGCCTGATGAGCGAGGCCATGAAAACGACGCCGAGCCAAGACAACGGCGGACCTGACGTTGCCTCTCCCTGCACCGGAGTTTGCCGACTCGACCTAAGTCGAATCTGCATCGGTTGCGGACGCACCGCCGATGAAATCGGACGCTGGACGACGCTCGACTCGGTTGCGAAAGCAAACGTGGTCGCCAAGTCACGGCAACGTCTCGACTCAACGCGTCATGCCTTCACGCTGGTCGAGTTGTTGGTCGTCATTGGAATCATCGCGTTACTGATGGGGTTGTTGTTGCCGGCGGTTCAATCGGCTCGTGAGGCCATGAGACGAATCCAATGCGCCAACAACCTCAAACAGGTCGGCCTGGGCTTTCACAACTACCACAGCGTCTATCGGAAATTTCCTACCGGAGGTGCTGGTGTGGTGTCCGCAACCAATCCTGCGATTCGGGAAATGTGGCGTCCGAGTTGGGGTTCGGTTCTGCTGCCGTTCCTCGAACAACAGGCACTCTACGAGGAACTGAACCTGGACACTCCCTATGTGGACGCGGTCAACCATGCCGGCGGAGCCAAGCTCGTTCCGACTTATTTGTGCCCGTCCGCACCGCAATTGGAATCGACGCGTCCTAACGGCGACACTCCTTGGTCGGACGTTCAATTTGGACGAACAGACTACGGCGGAAACTATGGCGAACGCGGGCTGCGGTGTGCTCCTCACGGAAGTTGCCGAAACGACTACTCGGACATCGGCATAACCGACGGTGTCGGCCGAGGCGTTCTGCTCTTTGGCAAAGATCCACAGATCGGATTGCGAGACATCTTCGACGGAGCCTCGCAAACGATTGTTGTAGGCGAAGCCCCCGAAGGCCTGCATTCGATTTGGATCGGCCACAAAAACCTATTCGACCAAAGCGCACCGATAAACGCCCGTGTGAAAAGCGGCACGACCTGGAGTTCCTGTGCCCCCTCTCTCAAAAGCAGGCACGGTGACTATTGCGACTTCGGTCAAGAGTTCCACAGCTACCACCCCGGCGGATCCAACTTCTTGATGGTGGACGGTTCGGTGAGGTTCGTGACCGAACAACTCGACCTGAAAACCTTTGCCGCTTTGCTGTCGCGTCGTGGCGGCGAACTGATCTCCGATTTCTAGACGACCAACACCGAGAACTCACATGACCCAGCAATTTCGTTTCCGATGCGTCGCGGCTCTTGCGATGTTCATCATTCTTTCACCGTCACTGCACGCGGACGTTGTCGTCGATTTCGAGAGCTTTGATCTCTTTGGCGAAGCCGACGGATACCTCAGCGGACCGGCTCCCAACGCTGTCACGGATCCGAACGGTGCCTACGGCGGTCCTGACCAAGTCGGCAGCTATGAGAGCGACGGAGTCAGGTTTCAAAACGTGGTGAACGCGTTTGGAAGTGAATCCGGATTTTCCATATCCAACACAACCGACACGACATCAGGGAGCTATCTCAACGAGTCCAGTGCGATCGCCGGCGGCGGAGCGGAGGGATCGTCCCAGTACGCCGTCGCGTTCGGGTACCACGAACCGGGAGGCTCCTTCTATCACCCGTACTTCGCAGGGGTCCCCTTCGACGCCACCAACATCGATCACCTGATGAACCTGCCGACAATTTTCCTTCCCGAAGGAGCAACCGCGGTGTCGGCATTGATCACCAACACGACATACGCTGCACTCTCGATGCAAACGGGCGACGACTTCTCAAAGCAGTTCGGCGGAACAACCGGAGACGATCCGGACTACCTCAAACTGTCCGTCTATGGCGTCGACGCGGCTGGACAAACGCTCGATTCCGAAGTCGAGTTCTACCTCGCCGATTACCGCTTTGACGACAATTCACAAGACTACATCGTCGACACATGGGAGTTTCTCGACCTATCACCTCTTGATGAAGCGATCAGTCTGCACTTTAACTTGGAGTCGTCCGACACCAACGCAAACGGGATGAACACACCAGGCTATTTCGCGCTCGACAATTTCACCTATTCAACAACCGCTGTCCCTGAACCAGGCAGTTTCGCCGTGTTGACCGTCGCCGCAGTCCTGTCGGTGGCGCTGCGAAAACGTGGACGGTCGCAAACCGTCGTCGACACCGAAGGGAGGTCTCGCGCGTGACTCTCTACGACCAATGGATTGAACACGGGTTTGAGGTTGAACACACACCGGGCGTTTCTCGATCTTTAATCCGCGTCGAAACGAACGGAGATCATTTCCTGCTGACCGATTCGGGCGGCTACGACATCCCCAACGACGACGGCCCGTTTCGAATCATGCAATTATCCCGCACCGGCATGCTGATCGACGGCCCTACGAACTTCCACAATCGGCTCGCATTGGCGGCGTGGCTACGTCGTCGGTCGAGCATCGCGATCCCGACCGATCCGCGGATGTGACAGATATCGCAGGTTTCATCCCAACATGCTCTAGAATTCCGACGCGGGTTAGCCTTCGGGGCGTCCGAAATGGATCTTTTGAAAGATCCTCATGCAGCAGGATCTTTCACAAGATCCACGACGTGAAAACGCGTCGTCTATTCCGTTGGTGGTGTCGGTGAATCGACGTGATCCATGAAGTCGAGTTGCACGCGGACGATCTCTTTGGTCGACGCAAAGAACGCGTCGAGAACATCAGGGTCAAAGTGAGAGCCACGACCCTCTTCGAGAATCGAGAAGCACTTCTCGCGTGGCATTGCTTTTTTATAAGGACGCTCGGCTGAAAGGGCGTCGAAAACATCGGCCACGGCCGTGATCCGTCCTTCGAGCGGAATGTCATCCGCCGCGAGACCGAGCGGGTATCCGGTGCCGTCAAATCGCTCGTGGTGAGTTTGTGCAATACTCGCGGCGAGTCGCATCAAGGCACTCCCGTTGCGGAGCATGTCGCTGCCATACTCAACATGGCGTCTCATCAGACGGGCGTCTTGTCCGGCATGCGGCTGGATGATTTGGTGACCGAACTTGACGTGATCCTGAATGATCTCAAACTCTTCCGGTTCGAGCTTGCCCGGTTTGAGCAGGATCGCATCGGGAATCGCGATCTTACCCACATCGTGGAGTTGAGCCGCCATTTCGATATCGCGGACAAACCAATCCGGCAATCCCATCGCCTTGGCAATGATCCCAGCAAAACGTCCCACGCGAATGACGTGGTTACCCGTGTCATTGTCACGAAGTTCAGCCGCGCGAGCCAAACAGTAAACAACTTCTCGACGCGACGCCTCGAGTTCTCGCGTACGCTGTTCGACTTTCAGTTCGAGTTCCGTTGCGTGATGTTGCAACCGGTCTTGGAACGATTTGGCTTGCAATGAGTTGCGAACCCGAGGAGTCAAATCCATCGGGTCGACGGGTTTGAGCAAAAAGTCAGTCGCGCCTAGTTCGAGACAGGTCAGTTTAATCTGTTCGTCGGTATTTGCGGTAAGGATCAGAACAGGCAAATGTCGGAACTGCGGTTCTTCGCGAACTTTCCGGAGGATCTCGATCCCATCAACGCTCGGCATGTTGACGTCCAACAACAAGACGTCTGGACGTGTCGCCGCGAGGATTCGCATCGCGGCGGTCGAATCGGTGGTTGTCTCAAAATCTCGATAGCCCGCTCGCTCTAAGTATTTTTTGACGATCAGGACGTTGGCGATTTCATCGTCGACAATCATGATCTTGCCCGGCAGCGCACGGGTCGTCGACGCAGCGTTGTTTGCCGAGGCTGGCTTGGCCCCTCCGGGCGCGACGACCGGAAACCCTGTATGGGCTCCTGCCGCTGGCACGGATGCGGTATCGGTAGCGGAAAGCATGTCGCTCATGTTGCTGTCGAGTGAAAGCGGAATTTTGTTTTCTCAGTTGAATCGTACGTCAAGCCAGGGGGCGCGAACGCAATAGTGCGATTTGACGCGACAAACGAGCACAAGAAAGGTGCGATTATGCGGAATATCAGGCAAGCCTGTCGGTGACTGGCGTCTGCCTGCGAACCAACCGTCGTTCTCATGACTCGGCTACCTGCGGAACAACCATCCGTCCGCGAATCGATTCGATTTTTGCGATCCAACGATCACACTCATCGAGGTTCCCCGCCCCGGCCGCCGCGAGCAGATTTCGCGACGGTTGGGTGAGATCCGAGTACCCCACCGTTCCCCCAGCACCTTTGAGCCAGTGAGCGCTTTGAGCGAGTTCATAGAGCCGACCTTCGGCGAGCTCGTCACGCATCTGCGGCAGGCGAGCGTCCATTCGTTCGATGAAACCTCGCACGATCTCAAAGAAATCCGGGTCATCGAGTGGTAAACTGCATTGAATCGGATCGGCGACCGCGACATCCGACAGTCCGAACGTCGATTCGGAGTTCGCCATGGTCGTCGTGGAAGGTATCAAACCGCGCGAGCCCTGCGACTCGGTCGTTTCAGCCGGACCGGTTGTCGCGGACTCTTCGGTCACTGACGAGGCGGGCTCCGATGTCTCGTTGGTCGGTATCACCACACGTGCATTGAGTTCACGTATCTGTGCGAGGGCTTGCAGCGCGATGTCGACCTCTTCACCTTTGGCTGCCACTTCGAGTTGCTTGGCCGGTGCCGTGAACACGCCGAGCCCGACAGTTCCGCCGGCCCCTTTGAGCCAGTGCGCATCGCCGTGAACCGATTCGAAATTGGCTTCATTCAACGCCGCTTCGATCGCATCGAGTCTCGCAGGCAATCGATTGAGGAAGTCACTCGTGATCGCTCGGAAGTCCTCATCATCCATCGGCAGTGTCGGGATGATCGCATCCTCCGGCGTGCCGTCCGTTCGACCGTGTCCGCCGGCTTCATCATGCGGCAGCAAAATGCACGGCAGGTCGGTCGGTGTCTCCACCGGTTCACCGGCCGGACCGAGATAGCCTGACACCAATGCCAACAATTGGTCGATATTGATCGGTTTGGTCATGAAGTCATCACAACCGGCGTCGACACATTTCTCGCGGTCTCCTCGCATCGCGTTACCGGTCAACGCCACAATCGGTTCGGCAAACCCAGCGTCGCGCAAACGTCGCGTCGCGGTGTATCCGTCGAGAACCGGCATTTGCATGTCCATCAGGATCAACGCAGGTGTTTGTTCGGCGACACGTTCAATCGCCTCGAGACCATTGTTCGCGGAAATCACAGTCGCTCCCGCACGCGTCAGCACGAGGTCGATCAGTCGTCGGTTCGCCTCACCGTCGTCAACAACCAAAACCAACTTCGGCGGCAACGAAGCAAGGTCCGAATTGGCGGCGTCGGAATTGCGATTCTCGGAAGACTTCTTCAACTCCGCGGGCGATACCAAGTCCGTCAGATCCGCACTGCTCAACGGCAGTTCCAACCGGAACGTGCTTCCCATCCCGGGTTTGCTCAGCACGTTAAGCGTGCCTCCCATCGCTTCGGCCAAACGACGGCTGATCGACAGTCCGAGTCCGGTACCACCGAACTTTCGGGTCGTCGTTGCGTCCGCCTGGACGAACGACTGGAAAATCTTTGCTTGCTGCTCCGGCGTCATCCCGATCCCGGTATCAACCACGTCAATACGTAGCACCTGGTCGCTGGTGGAATCGACGAGAGACGGGTTTTCATGCTCGACAAAAAGGTTTTCAGGATCGGCGTCTCGCATCGCCGCGATGATCGAGACACTTCCCTGTTCGGTGAATTTGATTGCGTTGCCGACGAGGTTCGTGATCACCTGTCGCAATCGAGTCGGGTCACACTGTATCGTTCGCGGGATCGCCGATTGGAATCGAACGTTCAGATCGAGCGAGTTCTCATCCGCCCGAACCTGCAACGTATTGGCAACGTCGACCAACACTCGATCCACATGCGTTTCGATCGACTCGACCTGCATTTGCCCCGCTTCGATCTTCGACAAATCGAGGATATCATTAATCAGTTCGAGCAAGTGCGCGCCGCTGCGGTGGATCATGTTGAGATGCCCGACGGCTTCGTCAGAGTTGGTAACCAACCCTCGGCGTAAGACATCGGTGAACCCCAATACCGCGTTGAGCGGCGTACGAATTTCGTGGCTCATGTTGGCCAGGAACTCGCTTTTCGCCTCGTTGGCGTTCTGAGCCGCGTCGCGTGCTTGAGCCAACGCGACCTTGTTCTCTTCAATCAAGGTGATATCGTCAAACGTCACCAAGAACCCTTGCCCGGTGATCGGCGTGCAGTTCACCGAGAAAGTCAGCGTGCGGCCGTCAACTTCGAGTTGCAGGATGCGATCGTGAACGGAGTCTTCGGTTCGTTTGGAAACCGCCCATGGCATTTCTTCGATCGTGCCATCGTCTGATTCATTTCCATCCTCGCGTTTGCCGGAATCGGGATCAATCCACGGCAATGTGCCGACGGGTTTGCCAACGAGTTCACTCGATTCTCTCGAGATCAGATGCGTCAAACGTTTGTTCGCGAACAGAACTCGTTGATCGGCGTTGAGAAGAACGAGTCCGACCGTGAACGTATCGAGCGCCTTCTCAACATGCGTCGGCACCGCACCGGACGGATCGAGGCTCTGCAGCGTCTTCTTCAAAAAGAACGAAAACTGCACGAAACAAGCCGGCACCAACACGATCAACAACCATGCCGGGGCCCAGTAATTCAGCCCAAACAGCCCACCGGTGGATTCAAACGAAATCTGCATTTCGCCCCATTGCTTCCCGTAGCGAAATACGGGGACACGCATTTGTGTCATGGGATCATCGAGCGTATCGTCCCAAATCTCTTCGTGTGGACCGGACGAAACAATCAATCCACCTTCGATGCTGATCAGACCAATGCTGCGGATCGCCTCGTCCCGGTGAACGACCGATTCCAGCGTGATTTGAAGGCTTTCGATCTGACCGCTCGACGCCATCGCGGTCCCGCCGATCGCGAGCGTTTCACATAGTTTTGCCCGTCCGCGCAGAATCTCTTCTTGCTCGTTTGGAAAAAAACCACCCGCGCTGGCTACCAGCAGCGTACCGGTCATCAGACCGACCAATCCAAAGGAAAGCCGGAGTCGAATGGGGATAAAAGAGAGCATGAGTTCGAAGTAGTTTCAAATACAGATACGTCGTGAATTAAAAATAGATGGCTATGCGTTGTCCGGCACATCGGATGAATCCGCGTCGGGTGATTGGGTAACCTCGCGGTTTTGTCGGTCCATCAATTGTTCGAGCGTTTCACTCCCGGCCGCACCGGCGCCCGCCGAACCGGTTAACCCGTTCATAATCAACAACGGGTCAACACCACTCCATGCTGGCATGTGTGCAATCAAACCGGACACAAGGAATCCGCTGCGAAGTGCCCAGGCGACCACACCGACCGTGAAACTCGAAGCCGCCGCACCGGCCGAACCGACCATGATCAGGTCACCATGGATGCGAGAGTCGACGTCTTTCTGATAATTGTCGAGTTGATCCCACATCGCTCCCGGGCGAGTCATCAACGCGAAATCCGCCATCACGAGGCTGCGTGTTTGGTAATCGCTCAACGGAGTCGATGAATCACTCGCTTGCATAGCGGCTTCGCGAGACGACCCCGTGATATGTTCCGAAAACGATTCTGACAACTGCTTGATCAATGCATCGCTGGTGGTCGCTTGTTTGGATTGCCCGTCCGCTTGCCCCTCGATCGCAACCTCGACCGCATTGACGGCTTGCGTACTTTCGCTCGATCGTGACTCGGACTGTGACTCCCCACGCATACCGGATTGCACCGGGTCGACGGAATCTCCTTCACTCGACTCGCTTGACTTCTCTTCCTCAGAACTGTTTTCCGATTCACTGCTATCCGACTCGGACTCGGATTCCGTCTCGGCGGGTTCCTCGTTGCTATTGTTGTTGTCCCCATTATCGGTGCCGCTGTCGGTTTGCGTCGTCGTGACCGCGGTGGCACTCGGCGGAGGCAACACGGGTGCGAACTCGATCGTCACCGTTGCGACATTGCTATCGCTCGCACCATCATTCGCTTTCCACTCGAAGGTCACTTCGCCAATGAATCCTGCTTCCGGAGTGAACGTGAACTCACCCGAAGGCAACAGAACCAAGTTTCCTGACGCGGGTGGTGTCACGAGCATCGCCGTCAATGCATCGCCGTCGGCATCGCCCGAGAGTGACTCGAACACACTCGCCGGAACGACCTTCGCGACGTTGGATGTTCCGGTGGTTTCGTAGTTAGTTAACGTCGGAGCGATGTTTGCAGCCACAACCACACCGGTCGGACTGCTAAGAATCGACTCTGCATTCCCGCCACCGTCGGTATACGTCACCGCGACCCGAATTGCCGAACCAATGTCATCTGTCGTCAACACGTAGGTCGTCGCGTTGGCTCCTGCGATATTGACGCCGTCGCGGGTCCATTGATAGGCAAACGGGTTCAGCCCGTCTTCGTCGGAGATGCTGCTCGCATCAACACTGAGCGTCTCTCCGTCGATGAGGCTTCCGCTGATCACAGCATTCCCCGTTGCCGGATCATTCACATCGGCGACCGTCAAAGTGAACGCCGCTGAGTCATCGGGAGTTCCGCCTAAAGTGGCGTCGTCGACAGTGACGGTGACATCGAACGATGATTTCGTTTCAAAGTCCAAATCGGTCCCGGCTCTTAACCGCAGGTCATTGCCAACGATCTCGAACGCTCCCGCGTCAGCACCATCCAACGTCACCGACTCACTGCCGAGATCGTCGTCGTCGATCGTGATGGTAGCCACCACGATGGGCGCCGAGGTGTCGGTGTTCTCGTCAATCGTTGTGACGACTGGAGTTAATGAGACACTGGGCGCTTCGTTAATATCGCCGACCGAAACCGAAATCGTTTGCGTTGCGGACGTGTTCGTGCCGTCTTCGACCGTAATCCCGAGCGTATAGGTCGATGCAGATTCAAAGTTCAAGTTGCTGTTGTCCGCGACGGTCAGCTCGCCGGTGGTCGCGTTAATGGCAAAAACACCGTCTCCGTTTCCTGAAACGATGCTCCAATTCGTAATCGCACCGACCGAGTCGTCGTCCGTTGCCGAAACCGATCCCAACGAGAAGCTGTTCGCCGCATCTTCGCTGACGTTAAACGTCTGGGAAGCCTCCACCACAGGAGCGTTGTCGTTGACGTCGTTGATGGTGATTTCAATCGTCTCGGTCGACGATGTATTGGTTCCGTCTTCCACCTGAACCGTCAACGTGTAGCTCGCGGTGGTCTCACGATCGAGGTTCGCGTTATTGAGAATCGTCAGCTCACCGGTCGACGAATCGATCGCAAAATCCCATCACCGTTGCCATTCGTGATCGCCCAGTTTTCCAGCCCAC
>NZ_ANOH01000277.1 GCF_000346505.1 Aporhodopirellula sallentina SM41 | reverse complement strand
CCGAGAGCAGAATGGCCGGAGTCATACCGACATGCAAAACATGACCGACCCCCCAAACTCGTGAGCCGAAGTGCGTAAGCACTCGGGTGTTCGGCATGGTCAGCCTGGAAAACCGATTAACGTTTCCGCCCGAGGCCTTACGGCCCTTCGGCTCACGCAACCAATCCTATCCACGACCGTCACTCCATCCAGCTTCCGTCGGGTTCCCCCGACGGAAACAAACACCCAATCGCTCAGAAACAACGGCAACGCCAACTACTACTTCGTCAGCTTCAACACGTATGCGAAGTCACATGGTTTCACGGAAGGCATCTTCACGTTCAACCCAGCGTCGGTTCGTTCGAAACGGATCGTTTCGTCGCTGCCGAGCATCTCGACCGAACCGATTTCACCGGGCCAGTATTCCGATCCCTTGCCGAGCGCACGGATCGTGACCTCACCCGACTCGGGCCATGCAAGAATTGTTGCATAGACCACGTCGCCCTTCTGCGTGAAACGCACATCGTCCGACGTGAACGGTTTGTCCTTCGATTCCGATACGTGACCGGTCGAAACCGTGGTTGGGCCTTCGCCGAACACTTTCCAGTAAGCCGTGTCATAGATCGACTCGCCGTTAACCTTCAACCATCCGCCGATCGCTCGAAGGATGTCTTGATCTTCCTGCGGGATCGTTCCGTCAGAGCGAGGTCCAACATTGAGCAACAGACAACCGTTCTTCGAAACGATGTCAACCAAGTCATCGACCAAACGATCGGGAGTCTTGTACTTCTGGTTCTCGGTATACCCCCATGAACTCGAACTGACCGCGGTATCGGTTTGCCAGAACGGGGTGCGGATCTTGTCCATCTTCGACCGCTCTTTGTCGAGCACAGCAGCAGCCTCAGGGAACGCTTGCCACTTGTAGTTGATGATCCCGATCGCGCTATCAGACTCACTCGTCTTGTTGTAGTAATACGCGGCGAACTTCTTCAGGTGATCGGAGAACTTATTCTCCTTGTAGGTAACGTGCCGTGATGGGGTGATCCCAAAATCGAACCAGAACAAGTCCGGTTGATACTTGTCGATCAACTCACACGAACGGGCCAACCAATCGTCCTTGAACTGTTGGTCCTGTGGCGGGAAGAAGTTCTGATAGTCCCACGCATTCTCCTTGAACAAGAACGGCATCGGACGCCCGTAGAGGTCGGCGTACTGAGGATCCGCGTTGTCGAAATTTTCGTTGCGGACATAGAACATCCAATTGAACGCCCGGTGACTGCTGACGCCGAACTTCAACCCTTCGGCGCGAATCGCCTCGGACAATTCCTCGATCACGTCACGTTTGGGGCCCATTTCCGTCGCGTCCCAACGGGTGTAATCACACTCGTACATTGGGAAGCCGTCGTGGTGCTCGGCAACCGGAACAACGTATTTCGCACCGGTCTCTTTGAACAGCTTCGCCCACTCGGCGGCGTCAAACTTCTCCGCCTTGAACATCGGGATGAAGTCTTTGTAGCCAAACGTCTTTTGCGGGCCGTAGGTTTTGATGTGGTGTTCGAAGAAATTGTCACCGCGACGGCCTTTGTTGATGTACATCTGGCGTGGATACCATTCACTGCCGAATGCGGGAACGCTGTACGCACCCCAGTGAATGAAGATGCCGAACTTGGCGTCTTTGTACCACTGCGGAATCTCGTATTTCTCGAGCGACGACCATTCGGGTTGGAACGGCCCAGACTGTGCAACCTTTTCGATCTTCTCGACCGCCGCAGCGACCTTCGGGTGCGGAGCGGTTCGATCGACCGCAGTGGTCGATTGGGCGGGCAATGACGAGGTGACAAATACCGTCGCCGCTGCTGAAAGCGTCATGGAGAGACGTCGAAACGTATTCATGATGTGATTACCGGGCATCAAGGGGTGGGGTAGGGACATGTTGGATCACATGGCACCGTGCTTCCTTGGCGACGGTTGCCACAAACCGACCGGTGTCAAATCCGGTCGGTTCACGAAACAATTGGAAACCACGTATTCCTACGCGGCGGATGCTTCGGTTCGTTCGAACCGGGTGAAGGTTCTCACGCCGAAGATTGCGATCGCAATGAAACAAATCATTGGCAGGTAGAACGAGTTACGTACGCCGAGTTCGTCAATGAACTTACCCTGCAACAGCGGCAACAACGCACCACCGACGATCGCCATGATCAGTCCAGCCGAACCAAGTTTGGCTTCCTCGGCAGGCAAATCCTTCAGTGCGATTCCGTAGATCGTTGGGAACATCAACGACATGCAGGCAGAGATCAGAACCAGGCATGTCAAACCAGTCTTCCCTTCCAGGAAGATAGCTCCGGCGGTGAACGCGATCGCTGCTGCCGCGAGTGCCGCGAGCAACCGTCCCGGGCTGATGTATTTCAGCAAGAACGTGCAAACGAATCGGCTCGTCAGGAAGATCACCATCGCGGCAATGTTCCACGTCTGTGCCTCGGCGAGCGAAAGACTGACGAGTTCCATGCCGTAGTGAATAATGAACGTCCAGCACGTAATCTGAGCACCGACGTAAAACGCCTGCGCGACAACGCCTTCGCGGTAGTGCGGTTTGCTGAGCAGCCGTCCGATGATCTCGGTCATCGGGGCGTCCGGATGCTCCGACGCAAACGTCGGCATCTTCGTCACGGCGAACAACACGAGGAAACACAACACCACGATCGCGATGACGACGTACGGCGTCCGCACGACGGCGAGGTCATGCAACTGCATCGTCTGGAACGCTTCCGGATCGGTCACCTGCATGTTGGCGAGGCCCTTGCCGACCGCGTCGTCGAGCGTTCCGAATTCTTCGGCAAAGTTCGGCAGGCCGTCTGGATAGTCTTCTTCGACATACGCCACCGCCGCGGGGGCTTTGCTTTCCATGTTTGAACGGAATTCACCTACCTGCAAATTCGGTGCAATCACGGTCGTGGCGATCACCATCCCGGTCAATGACCCGATCGGGTTGAAGGCTTGGGCGAGGTTCAATCGCTGGGTCGCCGTTTCCGGCGGCCCCATCGCGAGAATGTATGGGTTGCAGCTCGTTTCGAGGAACGCCAACCCGAACGTGAGCACATAGAACCCGGCGATGAAGATCCAGAAGTTCTGATTCAAACTCGCCGGAATGCTCAACAATGCCCCGGCCGCATAGAGTGCGAAGCCGACCATGATCGCACCCTTGTAGGAGAACTTCCGAATGAAGTAAGCCGCGGGCAATGCCATCGTGAAATAGCCGCCATAGAACGCGAACTGAACCAGCGAACTTTGCGTGTTGCTGATCTGGAAGACTTCCTTGAACACCTTCACCAATGGGTTGGTGATGTCGTTGGCGAATCCCCACAACGCGAAACAACACGTCGTCAAGACGAACGCCGCGAAATACTCTTTGGGGATCACCTCAATGCCGCGCGACACGGGTTCGGTGGGGATGTCTACACCGTTCGCTTCATCCGCTGCGTCCGGTTGAGAAGAATCAATCGACATGAATCACTGCCTTGACCACCCCGGTTTCGGGATCGGTCCATGAGGGGAAGGAAGCTGCAACATCCTCGAACTTCGCATGATGCGTAATCCAAGGTTGAGTATCGATGGTGCCCTTTTCGATCAAATCGATGATACGCGTGAAGTCGCGAGAGAGGGCGTTGCGCGACGCCATCAACGTGAGTTCACGTCGGTGCATCGCCGGGGCATGTGGGAAGTTCAGGTTTTGCTGGGTGATGCCGACGTAAACGACTCGGCCACCGAACGCAGCCAACTCGAGCGAACGCGCCATCGAGTGGTGGTTCCCGGTCGCGTCGATCACCACGTCGGGTCGTTGGTTCGACGTCATTTCGTCGAGTTTTTCGATGTCGGAATCTTCACCGGTAACCTTCAGCGTATCGGTGACACCCATCTTTTCCCGGACAAACTCCAATCGCGTCTCACTGATGTCAGCGACGATCGGTCGGGCACCAGCGACTTTGATGAATTCGAGCGCCGAGAGGCCGATCGGACCGGCACCAATCACCAAAACGTTCTCGCCTTCCTTCACCCCGGCACGGTCGACGGCGTGACACCCGATCGCGAGCGTTTCCACTAAAGCAGACTGTTCGTAGGAAAGGTTGTTGGCGACGTGGAGCTTGCGTGCCGGAAGAATCATCTTCTCGGTCAATCCGCCGTCGCACATCACGCCGAGCGTTTGGTGGTGCTCGCAGCAGTTGGTCAAACCACGACGGCAGGAGTAACATTTCTGGCAGTTGATGTAGGGCTCGACGGAGCACTTATCGCCCACCGAAACATCCGTCACGCCTTCGCCAACGGCCAATACCTCGACTCCGAGTTCGTGACCGGGGATCCGTGGGTAGGAGAAAAACGGGAACTTCCCGAGATACCCGCCCAAATCGGTTCCGCAAACTCCGACGACGTGAATTCGCACCAACGCTTCGCCCTCGGCGGGAGCGGGTGGTTCAGGAAGATCGATGGTGGCCCAGGTTTTGGGCTTTTCGAGTTGGAGGGCTTTCATTTTCGATTCAACGTGTGGATAGGTTAGGTTTCGTGAAAGCGAACTCAGCGAGTGTAGCGGCTTTCGAATAGATCATGTTGTTCGAGAGGAGAACTACGCCCTGCGGCATCTCGCAGCATGTCCTCGCACGGCGTCCTTCCCCGCATCCCAATTCAGTATCGCGGACGATTCAGTCTCACCGACGAAATCGCCCAAGGTTTGCCAACGATTCATCGGGCGAGTAGCGACAGACGTCACGTGGGCCGGATGATGAAGACTGGGCATCGGCGACTAACGACGCGTGTTCGACGGTCGCCAGAACATCGCAGTTGCCGGAACTTCGCTTCGCTTGGTCCGGCCTACTGAAGACTACGAAAAACAAATCAGTTGTTTTCGGGAAGCCCTTCCAGGTGCCCGACGTTTTTGACCGGTTCGAAGATTTTCAGTACGTCTTCGAGCAACGCCTGGTCGATCGGCTCTGCCAACCACTCGGTCCACTTGCGAATGTTTTTCGGGTTCGCACTGCCGGCGATCGTCGTGGTCATGTCGGGATGGGCACACGAGTACTGCAACGCGAGTTGCGCAATATCGACGCCGTTCTTCTCGCAGTGTTCGGCTGCCTTGCGAGCAACATCGCGAACTTCCTGCGGGTCTTTATGCCAATCCGGCAACGGTGCGTTGGTCAACAGACGTGCCGCGAATGGGCCGCCGTTCATGATCCCAACACCCTTCGGTTTAAGTCCCGGCAACAACTCGTCGGCCAATCGGGTGTTTTGCAACGTGTACTGGTTGTACGAAAGGATGCAATCCAGATCGGCTTGTGCTGAAATCTCGCGGAACACCTTCATCGGGTATCCGCTGATGCCGACATAGCGAACCTTGCCGGCCTCTTGGATCTTGCGAAGCGCGGGTAACGTTTCGCTGACAATTTGATCGAGTGGCACGAACTCGATGTCGTGACACAGCATGATATCCAAATGGTCGGTGCCGAGACGTTGCAAACTGACGTCGACACTTTCGGCGACGCGTTTGGCGGAGAAGTCAAATTTATCAACGTCGTACCGGCCCAACTTGCTGCACATCATGTAGCTGTCGCGAGGCACGTCTTTCAACGCGATTCCGAGCAACACTTCTGATTTGCCACGTCCGTAGTAAGCCGACGTGTCGATGAAGTTCAAACCGAGTTCGAGGGCCGTACGCACGCTTTCGAACACGTCGTCCAATTGCACGCTACGGAATTCCGAACCGAGCGACGAGGCGCCGAAACTGAGAATGGGCAATTCGAGATCGGTGTTGCCTAGTTTGCGAGTTTCCATGACCGGGACTTTTTGTGAGGAGTGAGTTTAAGACGACTCGTACGGACCAACAGACGCTTGGACAAAAACGCCGATAACAGTTGGTGTTCCTATTTGCGAAACTATCGAAAAAACAATCTGCGGCTTAGCAAAAGCCGCGACTCGAAACGGGCGAACGCGCTCCCGCGGAACCATTCGCAGAGGGTTTCGGATAGGTACTAAAATGGACAGCGGCCTCACGGATGAAACCACTGCCGTCAACAACAACGCGGAATACGTTGCTTCCGCGTTTCGAATTGAATTCACCGGCAAACAACAAAGACCGGTGCAACAACCCTTTCGCCAGCAGCGAACTTAGCCGACGACGAAACTAGCCAACGAATAACGGCAGCAAGTGTCGATCGTAAATGTTCTCGGTGACCTGTTTGCCAACGATGTCTTCGTTTGCCTTGAGCATGTCCGTGTACCGGGTACCGGCTTTCGCGGCGACCTTGAACGAGACGTGCAACAATTGACGCATGCTTGGGTTGAACATCGGGTTGGATTGCACGTGGCGAATCGCCGAGGCGAACTCGGTTCCGCTGTATGCCTTGACCGTTGCTTCATCCGGAAGTGCCTTCGGATCGACATCGATCACGCTTGCGTAAGGAGCCGAAAGTTCTTCGACGTGCTGCAACGCGTAGACGTAGATCTCTTTGGCGAGTTCCAATCCGTCTCCGCCTGCTTCGGCCAAACCGATCAACTCTTCCAACCACGTCGTGCCTGCGGTCTTCAGGTGAACGCCCGCGCCGGTGCGTTTGAGCGATTCGCGAATGATCGGGTACAGGCTGAATTTGTCACTGCCGCTGTGAACGCTGAGTTTAAGCACTTCGGGCAATCCGTATGCCTTCACCGCGTGATCGATCACTGCGAGGTCGTCGTTGAATTCACGTTCGAATTGTGGCAGATCACCGACGTAGTCGACGCCTTTGTTGAACCGACCGGTGAACTTCGGCGCGATCGTTTGAACAGGAACGTTCTCGTCAGCGAGTGCTGCCAAGATAATCAGCAATTCCGGTGGTGTTTGTGGCGAATCGGTTTCGTCCATCGACACCTCGGCGATCACGCCGTCTTTGCCTTTGGCCGATTCGAGATGTTTGTAGATCTCGGATGCTTCTTTCACCGCGAGCAAATACTGTTTCGCGACCCGGCGGACGTCGTCCTTGGTCACGTTGAGCGGGCTCGAAAGTCCGGGCAGTTCGAGCGTTCCGATCAACTCGCCGTGACGATCAACGAACCCTTCGACTTCGCTGTCCGAAGCGGCTTTGCCGATCGAGTCGGCAACGTCGATCGTGAAGAAATCGCTGCAGGGCAGGAAAGGTTCGACGGTAGCGAGTTGAATGTGGTCGGCATCGACGTGCCACGGTTTGTCCCAACCGAGTTTGTCGACGGCAACCTTCGCCGCGTCGTAAACACTCTGGGGCTCCGAGCCGACGAACGTGTGCTCGCGGTTCGATTTGTTCCAAACCGGAGTGACGTCCACGCCGTCTGCGGCGAGTTTTTGGAATGCGCGAAGTTGCGCAGCGGCTTGGTGGGCGAAGCGGTCGCCGACACCAAATGAATATTTTTCGATGGTAAGCATAGATCCTTTTCCCGTTGAATTGAGGAGCCTATTCTTACCCAATCGCCGTGACACTGAATAGCTAGGTCACACATTTGCATGCGCATTCTTAACCGAAAACCACGCCCGGTCCGATCAGGCAACTCAGGCTGGCCAGGCATGCAAATTGTGGCTTCGAATCGGTGTTTCCGGGCAAACCGATCATGCCGATTTTGCACCGTGCGGGGTAGCGGGCGGAATACCGCAATGCGAAGCATGACCTACCACGGGACGACACCAGTGAGCCGAAGTGCGTAAGCACTCGGGTTTTCGGCAGGTTGGGACTGGAAAATCGGTTGGCGTTTCCACCCGAGGCCTGACGGCCATTCGGCTCACCCAAGTAGCTCGGTCTTTCCAAGACCGAGAGCAGGCGTCGGTGAGTTCAATGGTCCGATGTCTTTGAATTTGCCTACGAGATC
>NZ_ANOH01000276.1 GCF_000346505.1 Aporhodopirellula sallentina SM41 | reverse complement strand
TCTGATACAACAGAAATCCGATCGCGAACATCGGAACGAAGTCGAGTGCCAAGAGGTGCCGAACCGCGGTACCGACTTTGAACCACACCGCGTCGCCATGGCTCGCCGCGAGCATGTCGAGCGTAGGGCACAGGGTGATCGAACCGCATAACAACACGCCCCATCCGATGAAGTAGTTCCGCAGACCGCCGAACCGCAACAAGCCGACGAGCAGCACGTAGAACATCATCTCAACCTGCAACGTCCACATGACCGGATCGATGCATTCATAGCCGAACACCCGTGGCATCAACGTTAGGTTGGCGAGGAACTGCGGCGTGGTGATTGGGGTGCCACTCAGGGGCTCCATCTGACAGATGATCAGGTTGGCAACGATCGCGATGTAAAACAGCGGAACGATCCGGATCAACCGCGCCGCCAAAAAGTCCTTCGACTTGCCGCGACGCATCAACGACATGCTGTTGACGAACCCGGACAGAATGAAGAACAGCATCACGCCGTACGCCCCAAAGGGCCACTCTCCGCCGAGCGGTGATGAAAAGCCAAACTTGACGACGTAGACGTGCGTGAAGTGAAACAGCACGAGGTTGATCGCTGCCATCGCCCGCAGTGAATCCAACTCGGTGATCCGGCGGTGCGGTTTCGACGGAGCCTCTGATGCGACGTGCGGTGCAGTCGGCGATGCGGATGCGATCGTTGTCATGGGCAAAAATTCTCCTGCGAAACACTCGGGCGAGAAAAATCAGTGTGTCTTCCGTGCGGCATCTCGCCACGTTTCACTCCGCGCCGTTGCGGTTTTTCGCCACACCCACGTCCGATCATCGCGTCCATGCGGTTTCGCCAGGATGGTTGCGTTTTTCCAGTCGCTCGGGTGCCGTCACCGGTAACGGTTTTGCCCGCCCTTTCACTTTTTCCTCCCTTCCACGACACTCTACGACTTGCCTCTTGAACTTTTTTCAGATCAAACCGGCGGAGGATCGCCATGAAATACGTCATCATTATTCCGGACGGCTGTGCCGACGAACCTCTCGAGTCGCTCGGTGGAAAAACGCCGCTTCAGGCAGCCACCCTTCCCAACATGGATGCGGTCGCCGCGGCCGGATGCGTGGGTGTTACTGACAACACACCGATCGACTTTCCCGCCGGCAGCGAAGTGGCCAACATGTGCCTGCTCGGCTACGACCCGAACGAGTTCTTCACCGGCCGGGCACCCATCGAAGCGGCCGCCACCGGCATCCAACTCGGCCCCCATGACTGCGCGATCCGCTGCAACCTGGTCACCGTCGAAGACCAAATCATGGTCGATTTTACTGCCAGCCATATCGGGACCGAGGACGCCACGGCGTTGCTCGAAGAACTCAATACCAAACTCCTCGGCGGCGATCATCCGGCGGTCTCGCCGGAGC
>NZ_ANOH01000275.1 GCF_000346505.1 Aporhodopirellula sallentina SM41 | reverse complement strand
GATCCCACGTTTTTCACTTCGCTTCAGCGAATTTTCCGAATCAGTGGCAAAAAGTCCGCAGTTCCTTTCATGCGTATGACCCATACAACCGATCCATTGTGAAAGTGGGCTCTCGTAGCCGACTTTGAACACACCCCCGTGAGAAGGACATCCGTGGTGGCCAACGAACACTCCCCCTCCAGACCATCTGCAACGACCACCCTCGACGAAGCTGCAGCCAGCTTTGACGTCTCGTCGTGGCAGTCGGAACTCTCGCAGCCCCCGATGACAGGAAACGCCGTGAGTACAACCGCGAGTGACGTATCGCAAGGAAACCGGGACGCCGCCGACGGACACGATGCAGTCCCCACCGACCGTTGGGCGAAAACGCCGTCAACATGGCGACGCGACCCGAGCATCGAGTTCCGCGTTCGTTGCGAAGGCCAACCGACTCGCCGCCTGCGACTCTCGGGGGCACGTTACACGCTCGGGAACGGCGTCGGTTGTTCGATCCGGTTGGAAGATGATTCACTTCGGTCGCTGCATGCGGTTCTGATCCGTGACCACGAACGAATTTTGGTTCGCGCGTATTCCGTGCCGATTCAAATCAACGGCGTCCGCGTCACCGAGGGTATGATCACGCCGGGCGATCGGCTGCGTCTCGGTGCGTATGAGTTCGAATTGCTCGAAAGTGAGCCGCGTCCGGTCGACGCGGTTAGCCAAGCGGTTGCGCACGGGTTGGTCGGATTCGACGGCCATGTGGACTCACGGGGCGAATCGGCCCAGGACTGGTCAAAGTCGTTTCACGAGGAAGCCAAACAGTGGCGGGCGTTGAAACAAGACGTCCAACGTCGCGACGAATGGTGCAAAACTCGCGAGCAGGAATTGCTCGAACAGCAGCGGAAACTCGAACTGCAGATGCAGTCTTTGCAACAACGCGAAGACGAACTGCAAACGCAAGAGTCGGCCGCGATCGAAGTCCACGAGGAGTTCCAACGCCGCTACGAGGATTTGCTGAAGCATCGCGACGAACTGCAGATGCAACAGGAAGAACTCGCGACCGGTCGCGAGCACCTGCGTTTGCAACAAGAACGCCTCGACGGACGTGACCGTCTGCATCGCCAACAGATCGAACGTCTGCTCGAAGAACAAGAGCGATACAAACGACAAGAATCCGTTCACGCGCAGAAGATTGCCGAGAGCGAGGAACGCGTTCGTGCGTCTCGCATGCAAGCGGAAGCTGCCACGACGGCCGTCGAGCAAATGCGAGAGAAGTTCGCGTCGCTCAACGAGCAACTCGTTCAGTTGTCGTCCCAGCAGGAAACGCTGCAACAGCTCGAACTCGAACGCAACCGCGAACACCAACAGCGGATCGACGATCTGCAGTTTGACCGCGATGAAGCGATCTCACAGCGAAACGAAATCGCTGAAGAACGCGACGCATCCCGTGAAGCCCAAGCGAAGACGGAGGCGGAACGCAAAGAGCTCGCCTCCCGTTGCGTCGAATTGGAGTCGATCGAAGAGCAACTGCGTTCGGAGATCCAAGAGCTGCAGAGCGAAATCGCACGCACCCGGATGGACGCCGAGTCGCTCGACAAAGACTGCGAGCTCGCTCGCCGGACGATCACCAATCTCGAAGACACCATTCGCGAAAACCGCGAACGCCACGAAGCCGATCGCCAATCCTGGACCGCCGAAGTGGAAACACTCCGTAGCAGTCTCGAGGAGCTATCGGTCGACCTCGCCGGTGCTCAGGCTCAGTTGTCGAAACTGCGGGAAGAGAACGATCGACTCGTCGAACAACTCACCGGTGCCCATGCCGAACGGGATGAGGCTCGCGCCGAACGCGAAACTGCCGTGCGAGAATGTGAGATCGCTCGTGGGGAATGCGATGCCGCGAAGATCGAATGCGAGGCCGCTCGCCGTGATCTCGAAGCCGCACGCAACGAAGTCGTTCAGGCACGTCAGGAACGTGACGATGCCGCTGCGGAGCGCAACGCACTGATCGCCGAACGCGACGATTTGCTCTCGTTCAAACAACGGGCCGGCCAGGATCGCGAAAGTGCCGAGCGGACTCGCGAACAGTGGGCTCTGCAACAAGAGCAAGCCGAACGTCGCTACCAGGAAGCGCAAACGCATCTCGCCGACGCTCGTCAAAAGTGCGAGCAAGCGGTACGGGTTCGCGACGAAGCCGAGTCGGCGCGCCAGGCCGCCGAAGCGAAACTCGAATCGGCGATGGAAGAGCTGAAGGCGATGCAAGCCGAACGCGACCTCGCGATCCGTGAACAAGACGAACTTCGTCGCCAACGTGACGATGCGTTGAAGGACGCCAAGGACTCTCGCGAGCTGTTTGATCGTTCCAACCGCGATCACGACGACACGTTGGATCGGATCGAATTCCTCGAACAACAGACGCGTGAGATCATCGGGGCACCCGGCGCACCGGAGCAACCAACGACTACGCCGAAACTCGGCTTGGTCGGCGGCGGTCTGGACGTCGCCGAAGACAACATCACGGAGAACGATGTTGAGGCCAGTAGCGTCAAGGCCAGTAACCTCGAGGCCAGTAACCTCGACGCCAGCAGCGTCGCCAATGAAGAGGACGCGCCTCAGTGGAGTGTCGAGGATTCGGCTGAGACGCCTGAGGTCGCTGCATCGACAGCTTTTGAAACTGAACAACCTGAAGCCGGGCAACCTGAGACCGAGCAACCCGAAACCGACGCACCGGTCTCGGCTATCGACAACATCGAAACCGAGCCGGAAACGAGTTCGCACTTTGTCGCGGATCAGCCGACCGCGATCGAGACTTCGTTTGAAACCGTTGATGACAACGGCGTCAGCACACCGGAGTCGATGGAAGACGAAGATGTCTGGCCAACCTATTCCTCCATCGAACCTGAATCCGATTCCGATTCAGTTGATGAGGAAGCACCTTCGCTCAGCATGCTCGCGACGACCACTGAGTCGGACGACGCACCGGCAGCCGAAACAGATGTGGAACCGAGTGCCATCGAAGCCCCAGGTTGGAACAGCGTTCTGATTGAAGATGAGGATGTTGTCGCGGGAACAGGCAATGTCGTCGAAGAGGAAAACATCGCCGAGCCATCTGCGTCAGAGGAAGCGACCAACGAAGCGTTCGCTGAAGATGTGCCTGCTCCTGAGATGAACGCCGAACCTGTTTGGGGCGGGAGCGAAGAACCCAGCGTCGCAGCCGAAATGAACAGCGTCGCGGACGAAGAGCCCGCCGCCGAGGAAGTCAACGCTGTTGCGGACGAACCGGTCGCGGAGGATTTGCCGCAGTGGCCGGATGAGTCGCAGACTTATCTTCTGCCGCAGGAACGTGGCGACCAGGATTGTAGCGACCTGAATCGTAGCGACGAAGTCGAACAGTACCACGAGCCAACCTTCGACTCGCCGGAAACGGATGAACGAGTAGAGGAATCGGCCAGCGAATGGGCGACGCAGGCTGCTTCGTTCGAACCTGCCCAAGATAGTGAGGCTCAGGGCAATCGGTTCGAAGACAGTGAGTTGCAAGCCTCTGCCGAGGCTGTGCAATCCGAGCCCGTCGGCGAGTACGAAACAGCGGACGATTACCAGTCCACCGAGGGTTTTGCCGGAGCCAGTGGTTTCGACCAGGGCGAATCGTTTGCTCAGTTCGAATCGCAGGAGGAGGATGAGCCGGCGGCAGGCGAAGGGTCGCTCGCCGATCAGTTGATGCGAGATCTCGGGATCGAAAAGAATCCGGCTCTCAGCATCGATGACGATGAGGAAGAATCGGCTTCCATCGAGGACACTTCCGCCACCGCGATGTGGAACAGTCGCAACGATTGGGACCAGGAAGAAGCCGACTCCGAACCGCAGTCGGAAGGTTTCTCGCAAACGATGGCGATCGATTCGGACGATGCCGATTCGAGTGAATCTCCGTACGCGGATAGCATCGACCAATATCGCGACGAAGCTACCGCGTCGTTGGCAGCACCCGCCGAGATGCCCGTCGCGGAAGAGCCTGTTGTTGAAGCTCCCGTTGCTGAAACGCCTGTCGCCGATTCGGCTGCTGCTACCGTGGTTGCGGGCGGAGCCGACGAAGGTGAACCGGAAGATGATTCGATCGAAGCGTACATGAACCGGTTGCTGCAGCGGGTTCAAGGGCAACCGGAAACGGGCGACGCACCCGCGGTTGCGGCCAAACCGGTTGAGCCCGCTCCGAAAGCGGACACGCACGTCACCGAAGAAATGCCGCCAGTCGAAGTTGCCGAAGAACCAGTGACTGAACCGGAGGTGGACCCGAACGCTCCATTGGTTCCGCGTTCGCAGGCACCGGAACGCAACAGCGATTTGTCTGCAATGCGTGAACTCGCCAACGCGTCGGCTCGCTCGGCGATCACCCGCAGCAACAAAACGCAGAGTCACACGACGCGGATGCAAGCGATGGTGAAGTTCGGCCAAGCCGGCATCGCCATGCTGTGCGGGATCGCAGCGGTCGCGTTGGTGAACCTGCCGATGTTGAAGATGATCGCTGCGGTGGCCGCACTGATCATTGCCGCGATCTGCGTGAAAGAAGGCTACTCACTGTTAACCGACTTGAACACGCGATCAAAGGACACGCCATCGGAAGGCCACGAAGAATCGCAAGAAGAAGCCGAAGCGGTCTAGGACGGGGAAAGCGGCGGGGTGGGCCGCGTTTCGTAGCTGGGCAAATTTCGTAGCTGGGCAGATTTCGTAGCTGGACAGATTTCGTAGGTGGGCTCGCCAGAGTTCAGTTCGTCCGGCCTCGTGCTACCGAAGTCTTGGCGACTCCGGCTCCGTAAGAAACACCGAAGTCGACGCGACTCCGGTTACGAAAAAGCCTCCGAAGTCTTGCGACTCCGGAGGCGTTTTTGCAGGGTCAGTATGCTCGGGGCGGGCTATTCGGTTTGCTCGCCCATGATGAACATCATCATCCCGTTGCCGGCTTGTTTGCCACCGTAGGTGTAACCGGCTTCGAGAGCACGTTGGATTCGTTCTTTGCTTTCGCTCAGGTGAGCCAACGTGTAAGCGTCCATCTTGCCTTCGCATTTTTTCAGCGTCGATTCCATTGCGGCCGCGAGAGTCCGCAATTCCATTCGAGCCAAATTACTGATCGGGCTGTAGGCTGCCGTTCCTGGTGAATCTTCCAAGATCAGGTCGACCAAACGTTGCAGGTGTTCCCGTTGGAGGTTGCGACGCAGCGATGTGATCATCGGTTTGCGATCGTTACGACCTTCCGGGCACGCATTGTCGAGTTCTGACCAAACGGCCGTCGTGACTGCGTTGAGCAATTCAGGCAGCGTCAACGCGTCTTCGTCTTCAGGTAAACGCAGTTCATTGTCGTAAACCCGACGCAGCGTGGTTGGGTTCATCAGCAGGGTCAACGTCGACGCTTGCATGTCCAAGACGCGATCGTGAATCGGCCAGGTTGCTTCATCTGACATCCGCGAATGACCGCCTCCGTCGAGCCATTTGTCGACGCCGAGACGTTCGAGGATTTCAGGTTTCAACCCGTAGGCTTCGTCACGGAAACTCGTGTCGATCACGAACTTCAACGCGTCTCGTTGATCTTTCGCCGGTACGACTTCAACCGGAACGCGGTCGCCAGGGTCGCCCTTCTTGTCACGGTTGACGAACGCGCCACCGATCCAGTTTGCCATCATGCTGACCGAACGCATTTGCAGGCCGAGCGTCAACTCGTAGCCGCGGCGAGCCTTCGCCCAACTGTCGCCGTCTTTGACGAACTTGTCGAGCAAACGGTCACGATACAGTTTGATCAGTTTGGACTGTTCCTTCGTGTACTCCAGCGGGTCTTTGCCGAAGTCGTATCGGCGTGCGTAAGGGTCCGGACCGCTGGTGTCCTCGTCGGTTGCGTATTGCAGTTCCGGTTCGGAGCATCGTTTGACGATATCTTTGAGGTCGGAATCCTTCAGCGTGTAGCCGTACTCGATCGCCCAGTAGTCATACGGACCGATGTCGATCATCGCGTAGTCGCCCTGCACATCGCCGGTTTCGTAGCGGTAATTGATCGGCATGTAGTCCATCACAGAAGAGGCAAAGGGTTTTTTGCCCTTCACTTCTTCGCCGTTAATTTCCGCAATCGTGTACAGCGACGAGGCCTTGAAGTTGTGACGCAGGCCGAGTGTGTGACCGACTTCGTGAGCGACCAAATCGGCGAGTAATGGTCCGACAAACCACTCCGGCATTCCATCGAGAAGCTCTTCGTCTTCTTTCTTGGCCGAGTCGTCTTCCTTGTCATCGTCTTCGTCGTCTGCCTCCTCGTCGTCTTTGTCATCCTTCTTGTCGTCGTCGGCATCGCCGTCTTTTTTATCCTCAGACTCTTTTTCTGAATCCGAATCGCCGTCCTTCTTCTCGTCGGAGTCTTCGGCGGATTCTTCATCCTTTTTCTTTTCGTCCTCTTCGGCTTTCTTCTTCTTTTGGCGCTCGGCTTCGAGGTCCGCGTTGAGGGTCAATGCCCAATTCATGCGGGCCATCGCGAGGTCCATGCTGCGACCCGATGCGGCCATGCACAGGCCGTTCTTTTGGCTGACATGTCCGATCAAACCGTCGAACTCATCGTCGCCGAGCATCGAGGGGTCGGCCTGCGCCATCTTGTAACCGGCCATCGGCTGGGTGGCTTGGCGAGCGTACTTGGCACGCAGCGAGTGAACGTTTTCTGGAGCACCCATGCGAACACGCGGGTCCCAGTTCGGATGCGTTCCGAGCCACGCCAACGTTTCGGCGCTGACGCCTTCCATTGCGAGGTTCGGCATCAAGTCGGCGTAGTTGAAGTTGAAGTGACGGATCCAGCCATCGGTCAGGATGATGTCCGCGTCGAGAATCTGTCCGGTTTCGGGATGCACGCGGCTCGGGCCGATCGCGGTACCAACGTCGTTATTGAGCCAACGTACAAAGTTGTAACGAACGTCCTCGGGATCCTTCTCCATGTGGATGCCACTGACGGCGTCTTGGTATTCGATCACGATCGCGTCAACGATTCCGATCTTCTCGAACGCTTTGTTCCAGTAATCGATCCCGGCCTTGATCCAACGGCGGTAGCGCACCGGGGCGGTGTGTTCGACGTAAAAACGGATCGGCTCTTTCGGTGGGCTGAGTTTGAGTTTCGGGTCGCGTTTTTCGAGCTTCCATCGGTTGATGTAACGCACCCGAGTATCATCGGAATCGTACTTGCTGAGGTCCGAAAACGAGGTGGTGAAGTACCCGACACGTTCATCGGCCAAACGTGGTTTGAATCCGGACGAACTGCGAGGCACTTCGCTGAACGAATAGTGCAGCGTTTGCAGGCGACCGCCGCTGCCGACGACCTCGAACGCGAGTTCGACGTTTTTAGGGAAGACCTTGCACGATTCGATCGTATACAAACGCGAGTTCGTGACACGAACCGATCCGCCAAAGAAACGGCTGGCACTGCCCACCAATAGGCTGTCGAGATCGATTACCGGGCCGCCTTGGGGACCGATCGCGAGGATGGGTACGTCGAGCAAAACGCGGTCGGTGAAGAGTCGTTTCACCGAGGCTTTGGATTCCGCGTCGCCGGTCGCGCGAACGTCCAGGTTCGGTGCGATCAACGCGAGGCGGTTATCGTAGCGACGCCACTGAACGACCCAGTCACCGGATTGCAAACCGGCATACCGGTCACCGCTGCTGAGCGTCAGCGCGATGAAGTAGCTCTTGCCTTTGAAGTTTTTTGGCAGTTCGCCGATGACCGCGGAGTCTTTCTCACGCTTCCAAACGTTGAACAACCCTTTTTCGATCTGTTGGTCCGAGACCGCTACTTTTTCGAATCCCTCGGAAACCTTCGAGAACTCGGGCAGCGTGCTGGCAGCCGAAACCGGCGAGGCCGATCCGACGACAGCGACCGCAAGTGGCATCGCGAGTGCGAGAAACGCGGGAAGAGCGAGCGAGCAAGAGATTCGCTGGCGAATTTGAGTCATACCAAAAATCCGATTGGTCCTAGGAAGGAAGCAGGCAAAGGTGGGAAACAGCAACATGTGAGTCTACGTCACGTGCGAGGCGCTTGGGTCGCCTTCTGTTGCCGTTTCTACCTGTTTTATCCGATATATCCGGCTTAACGCAAACAATCCGACGTACAAACCCAACGCGATCTGCGGACGCAACCGCGATAACGGCAGCGTGTTTGCCATAACCTGGTGATTGGCGAATTGTCAGACGCCCCCACGTAGCGCGGTGCTTCCGAGACCGAGGGTGCCACTGGCTTTGGCGGGTTCGTTTCGACTGAACGAGTGCGGGGTGAGTGCGTGGGTGTCCGTCTGGGAAAGACAGTCGCTACGTGGTTCGTGCGCTTTTTGGAGTGCGGCCTTGAGGCGATGGGGGCCACCCCAACGGGAACGTCTTAACCGACCGGGACGCGAGAGAGGTGCCTGTATTTTCGGCCGGCGGATTCCGGTGCGAAGCATTGTTTGAGTTCGCGTCGGTGTTTGCGAAACCAGGCCGCGACCACCGAGACCGTGTGCGGATGATCGGACGTGACCTTGCCGTTGCCTGCTGTTAAACGCGACGCCCAGGTTCGCATCAACGGTTTGATTTCGCGGTACTGCGATGCGTTGGCGGGGGCCGCGGCGACATCGATGACTTCACCGCGACGGATCAAATACCAAATCGACTTCCCGTCGTACCCGGTGGCTGCGTAGATGAACGAGTACTTTTGCCTCGCGTCGGCGAGGTGGCCGAGTTTGCGTTGGGCGTAGTTGAGTGATTTCAGCGTGTCACGCGCCCGGCCGGCTAACTCATACTGTTGGTTTGCCGCCGCGTTCTCCATGATCTGTTGTGTGGCGATCAACGGCTCTTCGTTGAACCCATCGAGGAAGCTCTCCGCTTCGCTGACCCGAGTCGCGTATTCCTGGCGGCTGCAAGCGGCGGCACACGGACCGAGGCAAGTGCCGATTTCCAATCGCAAACAACCCGGCCGTGGTGAGTCGTCAAACAAGGACAACTGTTCTGAAAACTGGAACACGGTTTGTTGGCTGCAATCGCGCAGCCGGAAGGTTTTGTTCAACGCGTCGACGACACGCGACATTCGGCCGGCGCCGAAGAACGGGCCTTCCACCGCGACGCATTCTGATGCCGCGGGTGGCGATGAAGCGATGTAGAACGTCTCGGCGGGTTTGCGACCGAGGCACAAGTAAACGGGTCGTTGGCGTTCGGGAACGCCTTGCACGTTGAACCGCGGGACCCAACGACGGATCAACGATTGTTCACGAAGTTGTGCGGCGAAATCGCTCGGTTGCGTTTCCCACTGGATCGCGCGGGTGTGTTCGATGATTCGGCCGGCTTTCTCGCCGCGTGCGGATTGGCCGAAGTAGCTCGCCAGACGGTTGCGCAGCGAGTTGCTTTTGCCGACATAAATCAACTCGCCCGATCGGTCGAACATGCCGTACACGCCCGGAACCGGCGGGCACAACGATTGAACTTGGTCGCGAAGTTCTCGACGTGTTTCGCCGCCGATCATCTCGGTCGGTCGGCCGCTGAACCCCGCGATCTCGATCCGGTCGGCGTGATACGGGTCAAACGGGTTGCCGCCGAAACCCTCGATCAACGTTTCGGAAGTGCGGATGGACCGCGAAACCGCAGGAACAGGATCGCTCCGCTGATCCACGCGGTAATTCGCTGAGGGGATGGCTTCGGAAACCCGGTCGGCGGTATCGATGGAGACGGCGTCTACGCAAGCGGCGTCCTCTGAATCGGTCACGTTCGGCGATTCGGAGGTTCTCGCCGGTGCCGGACCGCTAGGTGACAGATTGCTAGGTGACAGATTGCTGGGCATATCACTCAGCGATAGATCGCTCGGCATATCACTCAGCGGCAGCAGATCGGTTGCCGGGTCGTGATGCGAGCGTTTGCGTCGTGTCCTTTTCCCTGCCATCCGTGCCACCGCGTCCATGGAATCCTATCGCTCGGACCGCCGCTCAGGCGCTCCGTAGCGGGTTTGAGTATGACGCATCGGGGAGCGTTCACCAAGTTGAATTTGCGGAGGGGACTTCTCTAGAACGAGAATTTTACGTCTAATAGTGCTTTGATTTCCTCACAAATCCCCTCGATGAGTGTTCTCAGACTTTTATGACCACCGAGCCGACCGAAGAAGCTGAAGCCCCGCAACCCGCTCCCGAAGTTGTCCTGCAATACAACAAGGAAGACTGCGACGAGCACGGATTCACCTCCGTGTGGAACGTTGCCGCTGCGACCTGCGAAGGGGACACAGCCCGCACCCGCGAGATGGCGGGACGGATGCTTGGGTTCCTTTGCAAAAAGGATTACGAGCACGTCGTCGTCAGTTCGACCGACGCTCAGTACCTCGACGAATGGTTCGAACGGGAAAAAGCAATCCTTTACAACTGGAAAGCTGATTCGGAAACCACCGACGCGATCACCCAGCATGCTCAAGTGCCTGCGGCGTCGATGATCAGTTTCCTCAAACGCGAGAAGTTCAAACCGACCGCCAACTACAGCCCGCGTCGCGCCGACCGGGTGGCCTGGTTCCAAGAAAAGTGGGGCGTCGGCTGATCCCGGTGTCGCCGAACCATTCCACTGAAGCGGAAACGGCGGGCAATCCGCCGGCCGATGGACAATCGAGCGGCCGGCTCTATGCGGTTTCGACGCTCTGGAAGACTCCGGAGCCCTCCGCGTCGCTGGCTGAAAACGTCACCCCGATTCAACCGGGGCAGCAGGAGCAGCCCGGGGATTCTGAAACGGGAGACGTTGACGCGTGCCTCGCATGGCTCGACGATGAATCTGCTCCCGGGTTTGCGGCCCCGATCGCTAACCCGATCCGCGCCCACCTGCGACACGGCAAACAGGCGTTCGCCGTCAACGCCGCCGGCGAGGAGCTTTATCGCTGGGCAACCGAGGCGAACGCTCTGTTGGTTTCGCCCGACCATCGCGTGCTCGATCCCAACGGTCGATTGCTGCTCGATCGCGAAGCCAACGGTCCGGACGCGGAAGCCGTGATTCCATTCCCGGTCGAGTCGCGTCAGCGAAAGGCGAGTGTCGCCGTCCAATTGAACAACCGATTGATCGATCCGGTCGACGGCGTGCTGCCGATCCGCAGCAGCCTCGAGGTCGAGGTGCGATCGCCGGCAAACGTCGCTCGACGTGCGATCGCAACGTTCTTGATTGCGACGCGAGCCGAGTCGATTCTCAGTGGCCGAGTGATTGACGCTGACCGAATGAGAGAGCGATGTCCGATCGGGTACGAGGCGATGACGCCGCGCGAGCGAGCCTTCTTTGACGCGGAGGTTTCTCCAGCGACTCAGGGCGGTTTGGCACAGACCGCGTCGGAGTTGGTGTGGCGGTACGAGGCGCTGGCGACGTTGCAGTGGGCGTTGGACATGCAGTTTGAATTAACGTGGCCAGACGAGCGTGCTGATCTGACCTCGACGACGCGGCTGATGATTGACTTGCCCGATGAAGCAATCGTCGAACAAGCGAGACTGCGTGGCACGGCTGAGTTACTTGACGCCGCCGAGTTGCATTACCAGTCGTTGCACGCAATTATCGCGTCCGAGCAAACCGGAAAAGATCTTTCCAAGGTGCTCGATCCCGGCGTCGTTTGCGAACGCCTGATCGCGTTGGGATGGGTGTGCGGATTGATCGGAGAAACACCCGCCGAAGCAACCGACGATTGGGACGCGACCAGCGAATGGGTTGAACGGGGTTGCCCGATTTAGTGGCGCGTCAAAGCCTCGTTTTCGGGTAGCGAAACTCGCCAAGAGTTTGTCGATTTATTCAAGAGTCAACCTGTTTTCGTTTAACCGGTAGCCGTAGGCGACGCTTGACGGAACACAGCCTACCCTTCGGGCACGGGTTAAACGAAAATTGAACGGTATTGCCGTTAAACGAATAAATCAACAGCCTGCCAAGAACTTCGGAAGGGCTCGTGAATCACCGAAAGTCTTGGCGACTTTCGCGACGCCCTTGAACCCTCACTCTTGATTGTGACGCACCACTCGTCGTGCTCGGTCGGAAATCGGGCGAATTCAGCTGCGAGAGATTGGGGACGCATCGTCGCCGAAGTCGCCAAGACTTCGGGAGCTTCCGCTACAGTGAAACCGATTCGCCGGGGATCTGTTTTAGCGCACCGACGATTGACTCTCGCAGATCAACGTCGTTATTGATTCGAGCCTGCAAATCGCTCAATCGAGCTTGATCGGCAGGAGACGCGTCGGCGAGTTCGAGTTGCACGCCGCCGCTAACTGCGTCGAGCTGCACTTGGACCGATTCGTCGCCTTGGAACCCGAACTGACGCATCCAATCCGACAGCAACCCGCGGAGCGAATCGGTTGCCTCGGCCGAACTGTCCGCCGATCCAGAATCCGCAGCGTCTGAGCCTTGCGCAGCCGTGTCGGCGGCCTCGTTATTTCCGAGGACGTCGGCAAAGTCCGCGACCGCGTTCGCCGTGCTTTCGATCGCACGGCCGGCCAGTTGGGCGGCGCCGAGTGCTGCCGCCGGAGAGATCGGAAACGACATTTAGTGCTCGTGCTTGGTTTCGAACTTCAGGGCCTTCAACCATGCTTCGAGTTTGTGAGCATCGGCGTGTGTTTTGGCCTTATGGCTGAGCCATTTGGGGCACCGATATTTGATATCGATATGCCCGTTGTGGCTGTGTCGTTCGACTTCACATTTGAGTTTTTTCAGCGTTTCGTAGATTTGGTCGGCTTGCTTTTTATCGTGTTCGTGACGGGCGGTCCATTTCTCGCACCGGTACGAAACGATCTCGTCTGCCATCGCGGTTTGTGCGGGGGCGGTGCCGAGAGAAACGAACGCGACCGCGATGGCCAACAAAACGGGTCGAAGCATTTTCGATTGTCCTGAGGAACAGATTGGGGAGGATTCGGGGCCGAAAATCCGGCCTTCGTCAGCATCGTTGGTAGCCGGAATGCCACCGACAGGTCAAGGGCGAGTCCACTGGATACCGTTCCGGGGCCCCTCTGCAGAGCTTGTGAATCAAAGAGGCCGAACTTCGCCCACGCGACGCCGGTTTGTTGTTTCGGCGTGTGCGTCTAGGGGGAGGGGCGGAAGGCTTCGTGGTTCGCCAGTCGTCGTTGGGCTTCTACAAACCAATCCAAAAACTTATCAGCCGATCGGCATTGGCCGCGGTTTTCTAAGACGTAGCCGAAGTCGCCAGACTTCGATCGGGAGATCTTCACTGAGAACGGATCTGCCGAACGGGCTGTTGGTTTACTAGCCCGCTGCGCTAGCGAGGGATCACCCACAATCACTCGCTTTCCAGGCTGTTGATCTATTCGTCTAGCGGGCAGCCAAAGGCGACCTACTTGCTACTGCACGTCGCCTACGGCTACCGGTTAAACGAAAACGCCACAACCCGGTGCTTCATTGAACGGTATTGCGGTTAAACGAAAACAGGTTGGCTCTTGATTAAAATCAGCAGCCCTTTTCGCGTCGGGCTAGCGATGCGTCTCGATCAAGAATGAGGGGTCAAGGAACGTAGCGAACGTCGCCAAGACTTTCGGTGATTCACGAGCCCTCCAGAAACTCTTGGCGAGTTTCGCGACCCTCAAACTCGGCTTTGACGCACCACCAGCGACCCTGTCGCTAGCCACTGTTTCTTGGGACCACCTCGGCCAACGCCCGCCTTACCTCGAGGCTTCCGCAGTTTCCGGTTCGCCGGCGGTGGGCAGCGGGATTTCTCGGTACATCCGTTTGTACTCTCGTGGAGACATGCCGATGATGTCGCGGAATTTGCGGCTGAAGTAATTGCTGTCGGAGAACCCAACATCCATCGCGATTTCGGTGATGCTCTTTTCGCTCACACGCAAACGCTCGCATGCTTTGCGGATTCGCAGACGGATCAGGTATTGGATCGGCGAATCACCCATCGCGGTTTCAAACGTTCGCAGGAAATTTCTCCTGGACATGTTTGAGATTTTGATCAGTTGGTCGAGGGTGATCACTTCGGCGTAGTTGATTTCAATGTGCGCGATCGCGTCGGCAACCTCGAGCAGTCCTTGGTTGCGTGGCGTGCGGCAACGTTCGTAGCACCGAGCGAGAAACGTGATCAACTGCATCATCAACGTCATCGATTGCACGCGGAAACCGGCGGAACGTTCGTTGAGTTCGTGCTCGAGTTTCTCGATCGTTTCAATGGCGAACGCCAGGTCCATTGGCTCGAGCCGCAGGCGGCTGTCGAAGCGGTGGCGTTGCCGGAACGCGGGTTCGAGCGTGAACAAGGTGTGGTAGCCGGGCATCTCGCTGAGGTCACCGAGATCCCATGGCAGCTCATCGTTGTCGAAGAGGATGTTGATCAGCCGCAGTTCTTCGAGGTCTTGGTAGTCGTGCGGCCTGGCCCCACCGATCACGAACGCATCGCCGGCCGACAACTCGTACGAGTCGACGCCGGTGACGTGACGCCCCTTGCCACCGGTGATGATCACGATCTCCCAGAACTCGTGGGCATGCAGTCCGAACGGTTCCTGAGGGTCGCGTCGCGTGACGACAATCGGGAAGCCATCGGTGTGGAAGAACTGGTTTTTGCGGAGGACTCGAATGGGCTCAGTCATGGGAATCCGTGAAAAAATGCGAGATGTGGCACTTTTGTGCTGTCGCTGCGCACAAATGTGCGGGCATGTGGGCTCGCGATTGGCTACTGTTTGGAGCAGCTTCGGTGGAGCAGGTCTTCTTAGTGCTTGTATAGCGGGGAGAATGGCTTCCTTCGGTGCTTCTGTTAACATCAACCTAGTCTGCCGAACTCCTCGGATCCAGAGCGAAATAAATGACCAGTTCTTCTAGGCTCGAAACCGCCTACGCGTTGGCGGTTGAGCAGTATCAAAGCGTGGGCGTCGATGTCGAAGCGGCACTGGCGCGGCTTCGCGACGTCTCGGTTTCGGTCCACTGTTGGCAGGGAGACGACGTTGCCGGGTTTGAGAACACGGGCCAAACGCTCGGCAGCGGACTGGCCGTTACCGGCAATTACCCCGGTCGTGCGAGGAACCCCGAGGAACTGCGCAGCGACTTGGAAAAGGCCTACGCGTTGATCCCGGGCAGTCACCGGTTGAATCTGCACGCGATCTATGGCGAGTTCGATGAGCCCGTCGAGCGAAACGAAATCGGTGTGGAGCATTTTCAAGGGTGGATCGAATGGGCCCGCGGCCAGGGCGTCCAGCTCGATTTCAACCCTTCCTATTTTTCCCACCCCAACGCCGACGACGGATTCACGCTGGCTCACCCCGATTCGGGCATCCGTGATTTTTGGATCGAACACGGCATCGCTTGCCGACGCATTGCGGCCGCGATGGGCAAGGCGCAGGATTCGCCGTGCATGAACAACTTTTGGGTGCCGGACGGGTACAAAGACCTGCCCGCCGATCGCACCGCCCCACGGAAACGTCTCGCCGATTCGCTCGACCGTATCTTTGCCGAATCGATGAACGCGTCTGAAACGCTCGATTCGGTCGAATGCAAGCTGTTCGGCATCGGTTCGGAGAGCTACGTGGTCGGCTCGCATGAGTTCTACATGGGCTACGCGATCACGCGCAACAAAGTCCTGTGTCTCGACGCAGGTCACTTTCATCCGACCGAGGTGATCTCCGACAAGATATCCTCAACATTGTTGTATGTCCCCGAGTTGTTGTTGCACGTCAGCCGCGGTGTTCGTTGGGACAGCGACCATGTCGTCACGATGAGTGATGAGTTGCAGGCGATCATGCAGGAAATCGTTCGGGGTGATTACCTGAACCGAGTCCACATCGGGTTGGACTTCTTTGACGCGAGCATCAATCGTGTGTCTGCGTGGGTGATCGGAACACGCAACACGCTCAAGGCGTTGTTGATGGCGTTGCTCGAGCCACGCGACGAACTGCAACGGTTAGAACAGGAAGGTGACTTCACATCGCGGCTCGCGTTGATGGAAGAGCAAAAGACGATGCCGTTCGGCGCGGTTTGGGATTACTACTGCGAAACAGCGGGTGTCCCCTTTGGTCGAAACTGGATGTCGGCGGTCGCTGACTACGAATCTTCGGTACTTTCCCGACGCAGCGAATCGCATCCGGAAACGGTTGCAACCGCGTAAACCGCCCCGTAAACCGCCGTGTGAATCGGCGGTGGCGGTGTAGTCGCACCGCCTCAGCTGACTTTTTCATAACTGCTTATCCCCACGAACGCGCCCTGCGCGTACTTTGCAAGGAATGATTCATTGCGCAATGAGAACCAGGTAGAAGCGGACAATCAAGTCGAAGCGGAAACCGCGACGAGCGGTGAATTCGAACGCGAATCGGTTCCGGAATCGGCTCGACTCGGCGCGGGCAAGTTTTGGGGCATGTACGCGGGGGAGCACGCCGCCGGAACGGAGTTCATGATCGGCCCGTTGTTTCTCGCCGCCGGAGCGAGCCTACAGGATTTGCTGCTCGGGCTGTTGATCGGAAACCTCCTCGCGGTTTTGACGTGGCGTTTTCTAGTCACCCCGATCGCGATCGCCAAACGGATGACGTTGTACTATCAACTCGAACGGATCGCCGGGGACCGTTTGGTCAAGCTGTATAACGTCGTCAACGGTGTGTTGTTCTGTTTCCTCGCCGGTGCGATGGTGACGGTCTCGGCGAGTGCGGTGGGGATCCCGTTCGGGACGATGTTCGAAGTGCCGGAAGAGACCTTTGCGTTGGGCAGCACTGACTTCACGTTGATCGTGATTGGCGTTGGCGTCGTGATGTCGATCATCGCCGCGGCGGGCTATCAGGTCGTTGCCCAGGTCGCCAACATCGCCGCCCCGTGGATGATCGCAATCTTTGCGGCCTGCGGGATTGTCTCGTTGGTGCAGATGGATGCGAATTCGATTGCGGCTCTTAGCGAGGGCAAGTTTTGGCAGGATGCGATCGATTTCGTGCAAGAAAAAGACGGCGTGCAGCGGTTTGGTTTTTGGCAAATTGTTGTCTTCGCGTGGTTGTGCAATGGGGCGATGCATTTCGGAATGGCGGACCTGTCGATCTTCCGTTTCGCCCGCAGTGCCAATTCCGGTTGGGCGCCGGCGATCGGCATGTTTCTCGGACACTACATGGCGTGGATCGCGGCCGGATTGTTGCTCGCCGCTCAAATCAAACTGTCTCAGGACACGACCGCGAACCCGGGAGCACTCGCGTGGGGAGCGCTCGGTTGGACCGGGATCATTTGTGTGATCATCGCCGGATGGACGACGGCAAACCCGACGATCTATCGCGCGGGCCTCGCGTTCCAAGGAGTCTTCCCAAAGAGTCCTCGGGTCGCGATGACGTTGGTCGCCGGAACCGTTGCGACCATTGCAGGTTCGTTTCCGAATCTTTCGAATCAACTGTTGGGGTTCGTCGGCACGTACGGCACGGTGCTCGGTCCGATGGGGGCGATCATTTTTGTCGATCATTACCTGATGAAACGATTTGGGATGCGAGAAGAAAACGCGTTCCACAGCGGCCAGTCCATCAACATCGCTGTGTTGCTGGCTTGGGCGATCCCGGTCGCAATCGGTTTGTATTTGATCTTTGTTCCGACGTCGTTGTTCCCCGACAAACTGTTCGCTGCATACGCGGTGGTGCCGTGTTGGGTCGCGTCAGGAGCGATTTATTTTGTGCTTAGCAAAATGATGCAACCACGAGCCATCGCATGAACGTAGCCGGAGTCGCCGGGCTTCGGACGGGAGACTTTTGCTGAGAGTTGATCTGCCAAAGGGAGTTCGTCGCGGTTTTTGATCGAGTACCGGGGCTAACGCCCGTCGGCTGATCGAATGCTTGATCGCGATTAGGAAAACCTCAACCACTAACCGAACCGACTAGAAATGAAACCAATCCTAAAACTGATTTCCATGATCGCGATGGCGTTCGTGATCGTGCCGAGCGTCGTTTACTTCGGCGGTATGATTAGCCACGATGCGGTCAAGTGGACCGCGTTGGCCGGAACGGTCGCTTGGTTTGCGACGACGCCATTCTGGATGGGAAGAGAAATCGAAGTCGATGCCGACGCCGTGGAAATTTGACCCGCGGCAGTATGGAACTTTGCCGTACTTACACTCGTTTGGCAACGAGGACGCGGAACAACGACAGCGGGTTGTTCTTGTGAAGGCTTTCGACTTCGATCGGCAGCTCGTTGAGCAGACCGTTGACGTCGAGGTCGGTTCGCCATCCGAGTCGACGTGTGATTCCGCCGGCCGAGTCGACCACGCGGGCGATCAACGGATTTTCGCTGCGGAAGTGGTTGATCACGAGGAGACGGCCACCCGGTTTGCAGACCCGGACCATTTCACGCATCATTTTGTCAGGCCGTGACACGACGCTGATCGTGTGGAACGACGTCACGAGGTCGAAACTGGCGTCGTCGAACTGCAATTCTTCTGCATTCATGGAACGCACCTCGATGTGCTTCCAATCGTTCTTGGCGATCGAGGCTTCCGCTTCCGCCAACATCGACTCCGACAAGTCAACGCCGAGAACGTTCGCGTGTTCGGGATAGGCTTCGAGCGACATTCCGGTGCCGACGCCGACTTCGAGGACGTCGGTTCCGGCGGGGATATTCAGGTTGGAAAGGTTCGCTTGGATGCGTCGTTTCGCGACCGCTGGCCAGAGGGCTTGGTAGGCGGGAACGAGGTTGTGATAGAAATGGCTTTCGTGCGGCTGCGGCACGGATCCTTCCGACTTTGATTCCAATTTCAGCATGAATGCCCTTTCCCCGAGACGTTGCCGCGTGAGCAACTCACCCACGCCTGATTTATCGATTGTCGCATTTAGTTGGCAATTTTTCCGCCCGTATTGGGCGCCACGAGCCAATTTCGAAGCGAATTTTGCGCCACAATTACATTTCGCGGGAGAGGGAGTGTGGTCAAAACAGCGACGGACCGCTGTTCAAGCAGGAGCGGAGCCCTTGTATGCCGATCTCTCGCGGATTCCCAACCGCTCGTGCACAAACCGCAACCACGCGGAGCGATCCGAGCGGCAGAGTTTATTGCAAATTTCATAAGCCAGCCAGCGTGAGAACGGTTCAGATATAGAACATCGGTTCGTCGCTCTCTTGGATGCTGCGGATGACGTCGCCCAGACGCACGCGGCTGAGTTGGATGCGAGATTGTTCGTCGGCGGCACGCCAGTGTTTCTTGAGTGCTTGCTGAGCAGTCGGCTCGTCGTCTTTCGCCGGTGCGATCGAGTCTGGACAGCCGATCGCTTCGGCGATGTCGAGCAGCGTGATCGAATCGGGCTGGACGACGAGTTGGTAACCGCCCTGGCTGCCGCGGATGGCTTTGATCCACCCGGTCGATTTGAGTGTTCGCAGGATTTGAACCAGGAACGGGCCCGGGATATCGTTGCGGCGGATGATTTCGCTCGACCGGACAGGCGCACCGTCCTCGCCGTGGATCGCCAGATCCATCATCGCCAAGCATGCGTAGTGCACCGCCGCATTGATTACCATTTTGCCACAACTTTTCGATCGAGCCGACGCTCCCGCGTGGGCCTGCATTGACGTGTCTTCGGAATTTTATCCAACACGGTGATCGACCGTGTTTCGAAAAGATACCTCACGCTGCCGTTTCACTCACGCGGTAGACCGCCGTTTCGGTGATGACCAGGTTCATGGCAACGTCGTGCGGCATCATCGGGATCTCATCGAACAACTGGCATTCATAGGCCAACGCGACCCGGAGTGTGTCGGTCCTCGCACCGGCGAGCAGTTTATCGTAGTAGCCTTTGCCGTGGCCGATCCGTCCACCCTGTCGGTCAAAGGCGACACCGGGAACCAGGATCAGGTCGATACGATCGATCGGGACGCGTTTCTCCTTCAAGGGACGCAGCGATTCTTTTGGTTCGAGAATCCCGAACCTGCCGGTCGCCAGTTCGTCGACTGATTCTAGATGAAATAGCCCGAGTTCTTCACCGATGCAATAAGGAACAACCACGTTTTTGCCACCCTCAAGGGCTTCGGGCAACGCGTGCCGGGTCCGTGTTTCGGATCGAACATCGATGTACCACAGTACGTACTCCGCGGCGGCGTACTGAGGCAACGTGAACAGGCGGTCGGTGATCGCGCGGCTGGCGAGATCCTTGTCCGGTTCGGTATCGCGGGCCGAGTGAGCCGCCGCACGAATCTGTTGCTTCGTCCTTTCGAGATCGTCGGGCGAGGTTGAAGAAGCGGTCATGAAGTTGCAGGCGGCCGTTGATAGCGAATGGAAACTGCGGCAGGGTAGGGCCATGATGGAAAGCCAACGTGGCTCGCGTCGGTGAACGTTACAGTTCCGCAAACCGACCGGCCGGTTCGTCCCAGACCTCGCTGTTTTGCGGTGTGTAGGTTTGCGTCGGGAAACTGTTCCGGACGAGTCGGCGTGCTTCCTCGATGCTGCCCAAACGTCCCGATCCGATCATTTGCATCACGACATTTCCGATCGCGGTCGCCTCCACGGGGCCGGCGACGACCGTGCGGTTGCAGGCGTCGGCCGTCATTTGGCAGAGCAATGAGTTGAGCGAACCGCCACCGACAATATGGATCGTCCGGATCGATGACCCGGTCAACCGCTCGAGCGATTCGAGCGTCACGCGATAACGCAGCGCGAGTCCTTCGAGGGCGGCACGAAACAGTACGCCGTTGTTGGCCGCAGCGGATTGGCCGGTCTTGGTCGCGAGGCTGCCGATCGCGTCGATCATGTCGGTCGGCGCCAGCAACAATGGATCGTCCGGGTTGATCAGCATCGAGAACGGGGCGGCCGATTCGGCTTCGGCGACCATCTCCGACCACGACGGGGCCGTACCGCGACGCTGCAGCGAGGCTCGGATTTGCTGGAAGATCCACAGACCGCCGATATTCTTGAGCAACCGCGTGCTGCCGTGCACGCCGCCTTCGTTGGTGAAGTTCAGTTCGGCACACAGCGGTGTGACCTTGGGGGCGGGCAACTCAACACCCATCAACGACCAGGTTCCCGAACTGATGTAGCACCAATCCGGCGACGCGGGCGCGAACTCTTCGGCGGGAACCGACAATACCGCCGACGCCGTGTCGTGGGTGGCCGGCGTGATGACCGGCACGTTGTGCAGTCCGGTGATCTCCGCGGCGCTGCCTTGGACGACGCCGATCGGGGTTCCCGCCGGGGTCGGTTTGGGGAACCACTGCGAGGGGAAACCGAACGTGTCGAGCAATTTGGCGGACCACGTTCCGGTCTCCGGCGAGAGCAACTGGGTCGTCGACGCGTTGGTGGCTTCGATCGTCCGTTCGTTGGACAGCATCCAGTGAAACAGATCCGCCATCATCAGCAGCGAAGACGCGTTCTGGTATCCGACGTCGCGGGCCTGTTGGGCGGCGAGCAGTTGATATACCGTGTTGATTTCCATGAACTGCAGCCCCGACTCGGCGAAGATTTCTTCGCGCGACAATCGTTGCAATGCGTCGTCGAGCCGGCCGACGTTTCGCGGGTCACGGTAGCAACGCACCGGGCCGATCAATTGGTTCTTTTCATCAAGGAAACCGAAGTCGACGCCCCACGTATCGACGCCGACCGATGCGATCTCGGCGTCGCCGCTGCCGCCGACCTGGTCGTTTGCCCGGCGGAGGCCCTCGGTGATGTTTTGCCACAAACCGAGGTGATTCCACAGCAGGTCGTTCTGGACACGGACCGGTTTGTTCTCGAACCGCCAAACTTCCGCCAGCCGCAATTTTCCGCCGTCCGATGCTCCCGCGATCACCCGCCCGCTTGATGCTCCGAGGTCAACAGCGAGGTGGACGGGCCCCCTCAATGAGGCGGTGTCGGCTGCCATTGGATCGTTCAATTGGGTATTTCCTTCCGGGTTCGAGGGGCGGCGAAATGTGCGAAAGCTTGGCGGGGCGTTCGAGGATTGCCAGGGTACCCTCACGGTCGCGACGAGGCGACCCTCGGCGGTGCCCCCCGTTTGGTATTCGTGAGGAAATTTGACGGGTTTGCTGGCAAATCTTTCCCGACCGGCGATCTCGACGCAAACCTCGCTCTCGCCGCTCGTTAGAGAACAGGGTGTCCTGCACGAGTTTCGGCGGCGGGAATGCCGCTGCTCGGCGGGAATCATGAAATCGAAAAAACAGATGTTGACCCGGATGCGCAGGTACGTAGGCTAGTCCATACCTCCGCGAGTTCGCCTTCGCGTGGAGCCGAACGCGGTCAGCTCGCGGCCATGGGCTGACGTTCGTTGAATCGTCCGAAAACCACGTCAATTCCGCGAAAACAGCGTTTTCACGGGCATCCGGGGGCTTTCGGTCTCTTTTCACGACGACTCCACGGGCCGGGGACATGATGTGCCCGGTCGCGGACGCTCGCTTGGCGATTACCGTCTGCGGACACCTTCTCTCGTGGCCACTCGCCGACCGATTCACGGTTCGGCTATGCTGGGGATTCGCGAACCGTTGCGGTTCCAATTTCCCGCCTCTCTGAATTGCCCGATTGCCCCGCCATGTCGTTTCGACCTCTCCGTGTGGCCAGCCTGATGTTGGTCGCCGTGCTCTCTTTTTCTATGCCCCCCGCGCTTGCCCAAACGACCTCGAATGCTGCTGATCAAGAACCAGCCGCCGGGTCGCAGTATTACGAGATCCGCACCTACGATCTCGGTCCGAAGGGGGACGCCGCCGAAGTTGATAAGTACTTGAAACAGGCACTCGTCCCGGCACTCAACCGACACGGGATCGATGCGGTCGGCGTGTTTGCGCCCAACGAGAGTGACGACACGGGCGCCGAAGTGATCGTCGTCGTGATCCCGTACGAGTCGCTCGACCAGATCGCGTCGATCCGCGACGCCGTTTCCGCGGACGCTCAGTACACCTCCGCGGCGAAAGATTACCTCGATTGCAAACCAAAGAATGCACCGTACCGGCGGATCCGCAGCGAGGTGCTTTCGTCGATGGCGTGTTGGCCTCGTTGGAAGGTCGACGCGGAGACTCTGCAAAACGACGACCGGGTTTACGAACTGCGGTTGTACGAAAGTGCGAACGAACGGCTCGGCGATCTGAAGGTGGAGATGTTCAACAAGGGCGAAGTGCCGATCTTCCTCGACAGCGGCGTCATTCCGGTTTTCATCGGGCAGTGCGTGGTCGGACCGCAGATGCCGAACCTGACGTATCTGACGGTTTATCCGAACGAGCAGGCGCGTCAGGCGGCGTGGAAGGCGTTCCGCGTCCATCCGGATTGGAAAGTGCTGAGCAAGAATCCGCGGTTTGCCGGTACGGTCAGCCACATCGATAAATTCGTTCTCTCGCCCAAGCCTTACTCACAAATGTGATCGTCCGGTTCTGTCCGACCGGCGGACAGATCGCTAGGATTCTCGTCATGACACCGATGATGAGACAATATCACGAAGCGAAAGAGGCGTGCGGCGACGCATTGCTGTTCTTTCGCATGGGCGACTTCTACGAGTTGTTTCTCGACGACGCGAAAACCGCGGCGGGGATCCTCGGCTTGAATCTCACGAGCCGAGACAAGGACAGCGAGAATCCGACCGCAATGGCCGGGTTCCCGCATCATCAACTCGACCAATATCTGCAGAAGCTGATCCGTGCCGGTTACCGAGCCGCGGTCTGCGAACAGGTCGAAGACCCCAAACAGGCCAAAGGGTTGGTCCGTCGCGAGGTGACCCGAGTCGTCAGCGCCGGAACGTTGACCGACGAGGGGCTGCTCGATCCACGAGAGCCGAACTACATCGCCTCGGTGTTCGTGCCGAGCGCATCGGGCAAACGCAAAGGCGGCAAGGCGAACGGCAAGACACTATCCCAGGGCGAGGAACCGGCGACTCAAATGGTCGGCGTCGCGTGGGCGGAGCTCTCGAGCGGTCGTTTCGAAACCGGCGTGTTCCCTCGCGTGCGTCTCGATGACGAGTTGGCCCGGATTGCTCCGGCCGAGGTGATCTACTGCGAGGACGATCCGCACATTCATCCCGACACGACCATGCCGTGGGTTTGGACGCGGCGTCCGGCGTGGAGTTTCGCACGCGACGCGGCAGAGAAATCACTGACCAAGCAGTTGTCGGTTTCTAGCCTCGAGGGCCTCGGGTTCGAGTCCGATTCGGGACCCGCGATTCGCGCCGCCGGAGCGGTGCTGTCGTACCTGCAAGAAACCCAACGCGGTTCGCTCGATCACTTCCGCACGCTGGCCTGTCATAACCGCAGCCCGGTGTTGCAGATCGATGCCGCGACGCGCCGCAGTCTCGAGATCAATCGAACGATGCGCAGCGGTAGCCGCGACGGAGCGTTGCTCGGCGTGGTCGACCGGACCGTGACCCCGATGGGATCGCGGTTGCTCAGTGACTACCTCGCCGCGCCACTCATTTCGCCAGACGACATCGCCTACCGAGCCGATGCGGTTTCGGAATTCGTGTCGAATCATTCGCTCCGCAGCGACGTGCGAAAGATCTTGGGCGAAACCTACGACCTCACTCGGTTGCTCGCCCGGATCGCGACCGGACGAACCGGGCCGCGGGATCTGCAACAGATTGCGGTGACGCTCTGCGGCCTGCCGACTCTCAAAGCACGACTGACTGATCGAGTCAGCCATTGCCTGACCGAGATCGAATCGCACCTGCATTTGTGTCCTGAACTTCGCACCAATCTCGAGAACGCTCTCGCGGATGAATGTCCCATCGCCGCGGCCGACGGAAACTTCATCCGCCCCGGCTATGACGAGGAACTCGATTCGCTGCGTGAACTCGCAAAAGGGGGCAAACAATGGATTGCCTCTTATCAGCAGCGTCAGATGGACGAAACCGGGATCGTGAACCTGAAGGTCGGCTACAACCGAGTTTTTGGTTACTACCTCGAGGTCTCCAACGCCCACAAAGACAAAGTCCCCGACGACTTTATCCGCAAGCAAACGCTCAAGAACGCCGAACGCTACATCACGCCGGAACTCAAAGAGTACGAGGAGAAAGTCCTCGCCGCCGATGAACAGGCGACCGTTCGCGAACAGAATATTTTCCAACAACTGCGTCAGATGGCGCACGCGAACCTCGCCGTGTTGCAGGAAGTCGCTGACGCGATCGCGCGGGTGGATGTTCTCGCCGCGTTCGCCGAAGTCGCCGCGCAGCATCATTGGAATCGGCCGAAGATTACCGACGACAGCGTGCTGCGGATCGAAGGCGGGCGCCACCCGGTTCTCGACGTGTCGATGCCGCATGGCGAGTTTGTGCCGAACGACTGCATGCAGAGTCCCGAAACGGGAATGATCCTGTTGATCACGGGGCCGAATATGGCGGGTAAGAGCACGTACATTCGGCAGGTCGCGTTGATCACTTTGCTCGCTCAAACGGGCAGTTTTGTGCCGGCGGAATCGGCCGAAATCGGTGTCGCCGATCGGATCTTTGCACGCGTCGGTGCGAGCGACGAACTCAGCCGTGGGCAGAGTACGTTCATGGTCGAGATGGTCGAAACGGCTCGCATCCTCAACACCGCTACCTCACGCAGTCTGGTGATTCTCGATGAGATCGGTCGCGGCACCAGCACGTACGACGGTTTGTCGCTCGCGTGGGCAATCACCGAGCATTTGCACGAACAAATCGGCTGTCGAACGCTGTTTGCAACGCACTACCATGAACTCGCCGCGTTGGAAGAAACCCTCCCGCGTGTTTGTAATTTAAACGTCGCGGTGAAAGAGTGGCAGGAAGAGGTGGTGTTCCTGCACCGGATCGTCAGCGGGAGTGCGGACAAGAGTTACGGTATCCAGGTTGCTCGGTTGGCGGGCATCCCACCGGAAGTCAACGAGCGTGCCAAAGACATTCTGTTCCAACTCGAAACCGATCATCGGGACAACCACGACCGGCCAACGATCGCGCCGCCTGCCCCCAGCAAATCAGGCGACACGTTCCAGTTGACTTTGTTTGGTTATGCCGATCATCCGTTGATTCAACAGATCGAGAACGCGGATCTCGACAGCATGACACCGATGGAAGCGTTGCAGTTCCTGCAGAAAGCCAAGCAGGAACTCGCTCCGTCATAATCGGGCCCGGTCGTTGCGGACGCTCCTGAGTTGGGCGTCGCTGTGTTGAGAAGGCTGTTTCGTTGTCAGGGACAGTGACTCTTCGCATATGGAATTACGATGCGAGTGTTTCTTCGAGTTCTTCGGTCACATCGTGCCTCAGCCGCGCGACGTCGTTGGTGTCATTGAGATCGTCGGGTTTGAGAAACAGGTTGCCCATGCCGTCATGCACGCCGAGCGGCGAATCATACGATTGAGGATCCGTGGCGGAATCATCCTCGGAGTTCGACAGGATTTCGGCGTTTGCGTTTTCGCGGACATAGAACCAATTCTCGGTCGTGATCGCGACGTTCGACTCGCCGAGTTGGGTGACGACCTGCGGCGTTATATCGGTCGTTTGCGATGGTTCGCTCGCGCCGCCCGCCCAGATCTGCGGAGAGATGGGCGGCGTTGAGGCGTTGTCGCTCAACATGTTCATGACGTCGGGAAGGATGTCCGCTGAGCTGACCCGCCGGTCGCGAATGCCAATGCCGCTAGGTTTCTGAGTGTCCCCTTTTGGAAAGCCGATCGACAACAGTGGCACGTGCAGGTGACACGACCGGAGCGGTCCGCTGCGGTGTCCGATTGCACCATTTTGCCCCAGCGCGAATCCGCTCGATCCGGCGAGAATCGCGGCTGAGTGTCCGCTCGATTCGGCGATCGAATTCATCAGGTGGGCTACCGCGTCGATCAAGCGAATCTGGCAACCATAGGTTCGCATCCACGCCATGACCCAATCGGGATCATCGTCCGGATGGATGATCCGACGAGGCGGTTCGGTGTCATCGAGAATCGGCGGCACGGTGCTGCGAACGTCACCGGTGGCGTTCAATTCGTGTTCGATCGATTCGGACGGATCCATCGGTTCGAGGTCTGCTTCGTCGAGTTGATCGATCGGGAACAACTCGCGTGGTGCGTCCCAGCACCGTGTCAAAAATCGACTGTGCAGCCACACGTGTGGGTTGTCGGGAAGTTGTTCGGACGCGATCGCAGCGAGCGACGCGAGATTGGTTTCCTCCAACGTTTCAGCCAGATTGCGGGTCCGCGGCGGGATCACGATCAAATCGCCGATCCGGTCGGCAGCGGGCAATTCGGCGATCCGTTCGTCGTCCGTCACGACGGTCATGTTGTCGGCAGGAAACTGTTTCGACGTCAGCCATCGATCGATCTGCTCGGTCGGGTCGACGACCGGGGTGACCACCCGATCCCAAGCCGTCCCGTGGGCCGCCATCGCGTCAATCGTTTCGGTGCGATTCCAGGATGCTCCATAACACGAAAGTGCCGCGGGCGAGAAACCTTCAAGAGTGAAAACAAACATCCCGAATACTGCCTTCAGATCGGAAACTGTGACGTAGAGTTGAGCAGCTAGTCTACCGCGAAACCTCGCGATCCCGTACCGACCTTGTTTGCTCCGCGATCCATGCCCGCTACTTTCGATACGACCGTCACGACCCCGTCATCCGTACCCGTTATCGTGCCCGCAAAGGCACCGAGGAAACCCACGCCCCAACGGCGTGGCTCCGGTTCGGTGACGTTTGCGGATCGGACATCTGACGCAATCGCACCGCTGCCGCCTCGCGATACGGTCGATGTTTGGGACATCCCGTTTGACCGGCTCGATATGGACCAAAGTATTGACGCGATCGATCGTCTGATCGAGCGTCGCGAGCCGAGCTACGTGATTACGGCGAACCTGAACTATTGCATGCTGAACGCAGAAGACACGACGGTTCGCCAGATCACGAAGGACGCCGATCTGATTCTCGCCGACGGTCAGCCGATCGTTCTCCGCAGTCGACTCAAACCGAACCCGCTGCCCGAACGGGTCGCCGGTAGCGAGATGATTTTGCATCTTTGTCGTCGTGCTTCCGAAAAGGGGCACCGAGTGTATTTCTTGGGCGGCGTCGAGGGAGTCGCCGAGGCGTGTGCGAATCGCCTGCAATCGATGTTTCCGGGATTGCAAGTCGCGGGAACCGAATGCCCGCCGTTTCGTAAACTGTCCGACGAAGAGCACGCGGCTCAGTTGAAACGCATCCGCGATGCCAAGACCGATCTGTTGTTCGTGGCATTTGGGCAGCCCAAGGGGGAGAAATGGATTCACGAAAACTACCGTGAACTCGGTGTTACCGTGAGCATCCAACTCGGCGCGTCGTTCGACTTCATCGCCGGAACGGCCACGCGGGCTCCCGAGATCTACCAAAAGCTCGGCCTGGAATGGGCGTATCGCATGTGCAGCGACCCCAAACGGCTCGTGCCACGCTACGCAGGGAACGCGTGGTATTTAGGCAAAGCATTGGTGCGAGATTGGAAAGAGCAAGTCAACCGCTGGGGTATGTCCCCCGATGGCCATTCAACCTAACCCGCGAGATTGGTCATCGCTTCGCGTAGCCGAGTTTTTGTTGCGTGGGTGAGCGGCATGGCCGTCAGGCCTCGGGTTGGAGCGTGGTCGACGTTGTATAGCCCAACACGGCCAAACCCGAGTGCTCACGCACTTCGGCTCACTGGTGGACAAACCACTGCTGAGTTCGCGAGCCGATCAACGCACATCGATTCATCAAGGTAACCGACGCCTGTCCTCGGTCTTGGAAAGCCCGAGCTACGTGGGGACAAAAAAAAGATGGGCCGACTTTTGCCTGCCCATCTTTCGTTTCGCTAGTTGCGGATTCGCTTATGCGAACTGATAGCCTTCTTCGCCGTGGTCGGCGATGTCGAGGCCGCGTTGTTCGTGCTCGGCAGCGACTCGGAGGCCGAACGCCAGATCCAGAATCTTCAACAAGATCAAACTGCCGACGCCTGCGAACACGTACGTGATCAAGACGGCCACGATTTGGCCGATCAGCAGTGCTGGGTCTCCTCCCGATTCAATCAAGCCGATCGGCACGCCCTCACTGACATCCCAGGCGGCGCGGGTTGCGAACACGCCCGTCAGCACGGCGCCGAGCGTTCCGCCGATGCCGTGGACACCGAACGCATCCAACGCATCGTCGTAACCGAACATGTGCTTCAAACGCGAGCACGACCAGAAACAGATGAATCCGGCCAACGCACCCATGATCAGGGCAGGCATCGGTTGCACAAAGCCTGCCGCAGGAGTGATGCACACCAATCCTGCGACCGCGCCACTGCTCGCGCCGAGAACCGTCGGTTTGCCCAACCAGATCCACTCGGCGATCGCCCACGCGACCGCGCCGGCGGCGGCGGAGAAGTGCGTCACCATGAACGCGCTGCTGGTCAAATCATCCGACAGCAATTCGCTGCCCGCGTTGAAGCCGAACCATCCCACCCACAGCATCGCGGCGCCGAGTGCGGTGTAGGTCAGGTTGTGTGGTTGCAACGGTTCGCTCGGGTAGCCCATCCGCGGGCCGATCAACATTGCCGCGACCAACGCCGAGATGCCGCTGCTGATGTGAACCACGGTTCCGCCGGCGAAGTCCAACGCCCCGCCCGCGATGCTGCCCTCGTTGTACGAAAGAGGTCCACCGTCCCAAACCCAGTGACACAGCGGGCAGTAGATGAACGTGCCCCAAAGGATCGAGAACATCACCATCACGCTGAACTTCATCCGTTCGGCGAACGCACCGCAAATCAGGGCCGGTGTGATGATAAAGAACATGCCTTGGAACAGCATGTGGGTCATTCGAGTGATGCCGCCTTCCATCGGAGTGATCGCGGCTCCGGTGGCATCGTCCCAGTATCGTTGGACGCCATTCATGAAAAGGTATTCGGTATTTCCGATCCAGCCACCGTCGTCGCCGCCAAACGCGAGCGAGTATCCGTAGAGAGCCCACAGGACCGTCATCAGGCCCATCAAAAAGATGCACTGCATCATCACGCTGAGGACGTTCTTGCGACGAACCAATCCGCCGTAGAACATCGCCAATCCGGGCGCGGTCATGAACAGCACCAACGCACAACAAACCAGCATCCAACCGTTGTGTCCGGCGAGGGCGGCGACTTCCACTTCCGCCTTCAGGCTCTCGAGCGTCAACTCCTCGGCGGCCTCTTCCTCAACCGCCGCTTCGTCGGCAACCGCTGCGACTCCCTCGGCCGGTTGCGTCACTTCCACAGTCGAGCCACCGGTATCGTCTTGAGCCGAAACGGTCGGTGACAAAATGACAAATGCGACGGCTAGGGACCAGCCGAGCAGGATGATCCAGGATGGGCGGAGAGACATCGGTAATTCGGACTCACTGATAGGGAAGGATGAGGTGATGTTGGTCAGGGCGACTAATGCGTTAGAATAGTGGGGCGGTCGTCCTGCGTGTACCCGAGAGATGCACGAAGATACACGTTCGCATGACCTGTTTGGACGACCACGCCACCCTCGATCCCAATGCCCCCGAGTTCTCGTGAAATTCCACGCCGCCTTCCGCCGTCGGGCCAGCCAACCGTTGCGATGCCGGTCCCGTATGTCCGGCGTGGCCCGTATGTCAGGCGTGGCCCGGTCGATCGCCGCCGGACTGTGCGTGACGACGATCGCGATGCCCGGCATTGTCTCCCTCCGCGGAGACGCCGCCTGCTGTCATGCCGAGGAGGCTCAGGCGACCGAGAGCGAAGACGTTTCGATTGAACAAATTGAGCGTTGGGTCAAGCAATTATCGAGCGATTCGTACCTGCGACGCAAACGAGCCACCGCCGATTTAACGCGTGCCGGCCAAGTCGCCGTCCGCCCGTTGGTCAGCGAACTCGAAACCGGCGATCTCGAAACTACCGAACGCGTGATCAGCATCCTGCAGGAAATCGCATCAACGGCATCGATTATCCCACCCAAAACTCAGCCGCAAAACGAGCCTGCTAGCGAGCCTTCCGAGGCAGCCGATGAGGCGACGGCCGAGCCGACCGCGTGGGACGAACTGCTGCGGATATCGACGCTCGGCGGCAGTCGAGGCACGCGTGCGAAAATTGCAACCAAAGAGGTGCGAGACGTGCGTCGGGCGCTCGCGGTCGATTTGCTCAGCGACGCTGGTGTGTTCGTCGGCACAACCGAATTCATCATCGGTGCCCGCAGCGAACTAAAACGGATCGTCGAATTCGACGGCGTCTACGAAGGCGACCCCGCGTTGCTCGATCTGCTGCAGTGGGTCGACGGCATCGAATATGCCCGGCTCAAAGGCGACGCCATCCGGCTCGATATTCTCGAAGGCGTTGTTCGCATGCCCGACCTAAAAACGTTGGCACTGCTGCACGGTGATGTTGACGCGGATGAACTGCGGACGCTCGGTGCGATCACCGAACTCCGCCGACTGGAGTTACGGTACGTTCCGATGAGCGGTGAATTGATCGACCAACTCGCCACGTTGCCGATTCGTGTCTCGCTGACTCTGAACGGTACCGCCGCTCCTGCCGAACGAGTCGACGCGTTGCGGAAAACGGTTCCGGGGCTCGAAATCATTTTCAAACAGGGCGGCTTTCTCGGCGTGCAATGTTACGACAACTTCAATGAGTGTTTGATCAACGAAGTGCTGCGGGGGCAGGCGGCCGAGAAAGCGGGACTGTTGCCCGGCGATGTCGTGCTGCAGGTCGATGGCAAACCCATCAAACAATTCAAGGACCTTCAAAAAGCGATCGACGCGCACATGCCAGGCGAAGAAATCGACATCGTCTATCAACGCGGCCAGCAGGAAAAGCGAACGACCGCGCGGCTCGGGAAACTCGAGGAACAGTGAGCGGTCCGGCTGCGAAGAAGAAACGCAAACCCGGCGGCGTGAACGAAACAGACGATCGCGACGCGGCGGCGACCGGCCAAACGGAACTGCCCGACGCCCGTTGGCGCAGCCTCGTGCGAAAACGGTTGCTCGACTGGTTCGCTGAACACGCTCGTGACATGCCGTGGCGTCGTGAACCGACCCCCTATCGTGTTTGGGTCAGCGAGATCATGTGCCAGCAGACTCAGGTCGCGACCGTGATTCCGTACTTCCTTCGGTTCGTCGAACGTTACCCGGACGCAACCGCACTCGCCGCCGCTGACGAAAGTAAATTGATGCGAATGTGGGAAGGGCTCGGTTATTACCGACGTGCCCGGTCCATGCACGCGGCCGCACAGAAGATTGTCGAGGAGCACGACGGCGAGTTCCCGATGCAGTACCGCGACGCCCTCGCGTTGCCCGGCATCGGACGCTACACCGCCGGAGCGATCCTTTCGATTTCGTCGAACCAATCATTGCCGATTCTCGAAGGGAACACGATCCGCGTGTTCAGTCGCTTGATCGGGATGCGTGATTGCGTTGACGAGAAAAAATCCGTCGACACGCTTTGGCAGTTCTCCGAGCAACTGTTGCCGCCTCGGTTTGCGCCCGATGACCGATCACGCGGTCCGGCATCGTTGAACCAAGCCGCGATGGAACTCGGGGCGTTGGTCTGCACACCGCGTGACCCGAAGTGTTTGGTGTGTCCCGTTTCTGACCGGTGTCAGGCTCGGGCGGCCGGTTTGGAAAACGAGATCCCGACGAAAACGCAAAAAATCCGGTACGAGGCCCGTTCGGAGTTCGCGGCACTGATCACCGACGCAAAAGGCCGGTGGCTGGTCAGGCAGATTCCCGCCGGCAACCGTTTCGCCGGAATGTGGGACTTTCCCAAAGCCGGCCCGCCTGACGCCGGTGATGTGCAGCAGTTCCAATCGTGGTTGTCGGACCAAATCGATCCCAAGGTCCGCGTCGAGGAGCAAGTGAAAACGATGAAACATGCGGTGACGAAGTATCGGATCACGTTGCATGTGCATCGCGCCGTCCGTCCGGGCAAAGTTCGGAAACTTCCCCAGCCGTGGGCATGGAAGACCGCTGAGCAACTGCACCATCTCCCGATGAGCACGACCGGGCGTCGGCTGCTCGATTGGGTCGAGAAGTCCGGTGCGATTCTCGAACGTGTTGGAAGATGACGCAGCCGATGTCGCCAGACTTCGGGAGCCTGAGTTCTGGCGTATCCAGCTACGAAGGTCGGACACGTCGCATTTCAATACCCGCCCGCGTATCAATCACCCACCCACGTATCAACACAAACCCACGTTGCGAAACTCGCCAAGAGTTTCGGCTGCCCCCCGCAAATCGCCGAAAGTCGTGGCGGTTTGTTGAATCAATCGGAACGCCAGACACCAGCGATAGGTTATTAGCCCGCAGCGCAACGCTTTGTCGATTGAATCAAGAGTCAACCTGTTTTCGTTTAACGGCAATACCGTTCAATGAAGCACCGGGTTGTGGCGTTTTCGTTTAACCGGTAGCCGTAGGCGACGCTTGACGGAACACAACCTACCCTTCGGGCACGGGTTAAACGAAAATTGAACGGTATTGCGTTTAACCGGTATCCGTAGGCGACGTGCAGTGGCAAGTAGGTCGCCTTTGGCACGTTAAACAAATGAGTCAACAGCCCGTTGCCCAGCGGGCTAGCAGATCGAAACCCACCGAGAACTTTGGCGTATCCCCCGCCAATTGCCGAAAATCTTGGCGACTTTCGCTACGGTCTGAACTCGATTTCTATCTGCAATATTGTCTGTTTAACCGGCCGTAGATTGGTTCTGCGGATCCCGTACGGCGGTGCTGACCCCGCTCCCGAGCGGTTCGCATAGGTTGACTTTTCGGCTGGTCGCAGGATAATGAAGGTGCGTTGTCCACCGCTGGTGGGCTCCGAATGGAAGTTATGCCGCCAAAAACAGGGTTCTCAGGTGCTTTGTGGCTAGGTGAATCCACCCGGTTTCGGGGATTATCCGGATTCTAGGGCCATACCAGCCCCTTTTCGTGGCGGACGCTCCCCTCTCGGTACGCATTTATTCTACAGAGAAGTTGACCTTCTCCGGCGTATTAACCAGAATCCATTCGCGCCGATCCTCATGTTCTTTTCATCCTCCCTTCCCAAGACGGAACCAATGAACTTTTCTACGAGCGCCACCGCTCACGAGAAGCCGACAAACGTTCCTACGAAACTGGCCACTGGACAGGTTCGAAGCCGTGCGGCATCGGTTGCTCCGGAGCAGGATATTACCGACGAAGACCTCATCGCTCGCTATCGTCAAACCGGCGATCGTGCGATTTACGAGACGCTGATGCGTCGATATGAACGAGAAATTTACGCCTATCTTCGCCGTTACATGGGTAACGCCGAGATGGCCGAAGACGCCTTTCAGGGAACCTTCCTCCAGGTTCACCTGAAGTGTCAGCAGTTCGACCTTACCCGCCGTTTCCGTCCTTGGTTGTACGCGATCGCGACCAACCAAGCGATCGACGTGCAGCGCCGAAACAAACGTCACCGCATGGTCAGCCTGGATCGCCCCAGCGGCGCACAGGATGACGACCGTGGTGGCAGTTGGTCGGAAAAGCTCGTCGGTGCGAGTGCCGACCCGCTGGCTGAGGCTTCGCGAGAGGAAAACGGACGTTGGGTCCATGACGCGGTTGCGTCGCTCGGCGAACCGATGCAGCAAGTGGTTGAATTGGTGTACTACCGCGGTTTGAAATACCGTGAAGCCGCCGAGGCCCTCGGCATCCCAGTCGGAACGGTCAAGAGCCGTCTGCACTCGGCCATCAATCAACTGACCGGACTGTGGAACGACAGCCACGAACCACGCGAAGCCTAATTCGCCGTTCGCTACAAACAATCCACCTCAGCCACGCTCAATACCAAGCGTGGCTTTTTTTATGCGCGCCACGTAGGTCTGTCTTTCCAGGACAGACACCCACGACACCCACGACACCGAACCCAACGTAGCCGGAGTCGCCAAGACTTCGCAGGTGCATCGGCGGTGGGGATACTGAACTCTTGGCGGGGCCAGCTGCGTGCCACAGCCCTCGCAATCCAACTTCCACCGGCGCCTTGGCTCAGGTGCAACCGGTCGTATCGGTTTTGGCGATTATCGAAACCGTACCTTTGCCGGGCGTCTTGGCGAATAGCGAAAAGGTTGACGCGTGGTCACGGATTGTGTCCTAGCCTTGCACGTAAAACCATTCGTACGTCACCAATAAGTAGCCGGGGGGCCGCTGGCGATGATCAAACTAACACGCCTGGACGGTGAGACGTTCATTCTCAACGCCGAATTAATTCGGTATGTCGATCGTCGTGGCGACACCTTTGTGACGCTCAGCAGTGGCGAACGCATCGTGGTTCGCGAGTCGATGGACGACGTTGTCGATCGTGCGATCGCGTATCAGCAACAGAAACACTTTTTGCCACCGCCGCCCGCACCGCTGCTCGGTGCCGGCACGTCGATAGCCGGCCCGTCGATAGAACCAACCAATCAATCGTTGTAGGAATCATAGACAATGGATATCGCAAGTCTCGTAGGTCTAATCCTCGCATTGGGTCTGATTCTCGCATCGATCATGTTGGGATCAGCACCGTTCTCCGCCTTCATCGACATTCCCTCGGGCCTCGTTGTGGTCGGGGGTGCGTTCGCGGCAGCTTTGATTTGTTTCCCGCTCGGCAGCATTTTGAAGAGCCCGATCATCGCGCTGAAAGTCCTTATGAACAAAGCCGAAGATCGGCTCGCCTTGATCAAATCGATTGTCGAACTCGCCGAGATCGCTCGCAAAGACGGGCTGCTCGCACTCGAAGCCAAAATCAACGACATCCAAAACCCGCTCGTCCGCAGCGGTCTGCAGATGGCTGTCGACGGGACCGCGCCGGAGATCGTCGAAGAGGTTCTGCGAACCGAAGTCGCCGGCATGGCGATGCGGCACCGCGAAGGCAAGAGCATCATGGACCAACTCGGCCGATTCGCTCCCGCCTACGGAATGATCGGGACCCTGATGGGGCTGATCATGATGTTGCAAGACATGTCCGACCCGTCCGGGATTGGAGCCGGGATGGCGGTCGCACTGATCACAACGCTCTATGGGGCGATCGTGGCCAACGTGTTCTTCAGTCCCTTTGCCGAGAAACTCGGTCTGATGAGCCGCAACGAACAACTCAGTATGGAGATCGCGATCCGCGGTGTGATGGCGATCCAATCCGGCGAGAGCCCACGGGCGATCGATCAGAAGTTGCAAACCTACCTTCCTGCCAAACAACGTGAGCTGTCGTAATGGAAATGGAAGAACCAGAAGAAATGGGCATCCCCGAGTGGGTTGTCACGTTCGGAGACATGATGAGTCTTCTGCTGACGTTCTTCATCATGTTGGTTTCGCTCAGCGAGATCAAAGAGGAAGAAACGTACCAAGCGCTCGTTGACTCGATGCAGCAACAGTTCGGATACGCCAAAACGATTGACGCGTTGACGCCCGGCAAATCGAAACCTCGCGAAACCGAGTTTGCCGTCCTTTCAACAACCGGACGTGCCAAGAAAAAGGACACCGCCAAAGGTGGCGTACCTGAAAAGGCACCTGTCGGTGAAGAACAGCATGTTCGAATCGTTCGGCCCGGTCAGATGACCGCCGTCGGCAGCGTCGTGTTTTTCGAAGTCGGTAGCGATCAACTCGGCGGCGAAGCGATCCGCGTCCTCAAGCAAACCGCGACACAACTCCGAGGCAAACCGCAACGGATCGAAGTCCGCGGACACGTTTCGGCGGAGTTCGCTGCCCGGACCGGCGGGACCGACGAAGCCATGTTGCTCGCGATTCGGCGTTCCGCTGCCGTGAAGCGTTACCTGGTGGAGTCGGAAGGAATCTCCGTCGACCGGTTCCGCGTTTCATCGGCGGAGGCGACCGAGCCGATCACTCGGAACAGCCCCGGTGGGAAGTTCGGGAACGATTCGCGGGTGGAAGTGTTCATGCTCGATGAACGTGTCGAAGACCCACGCGGGATCGCCGACTCGGCGGGAGATCGGCCGAGTCGTTAACAACGAACGTAGCCGCCGAGACCCGTTTTTAGACATCAACTTAACTTGACCCAACGTCATCGACTCCCGTAGGAGAATGCCATGGCAGACGAAGCAGCACCATCGACCGAAACAGAGGACAGCCCTCCGGCCCAACGTCCGCGCAGCAACCTGGGGCTGGTGATCGGTTTCGTCGGGATGATTGTGGTCATCGAAACCGGGATGTTCTTCTTCCTCGTTCCGAGTGCCGAGCAAGTCAGCGCGCTTGCCGAACAGCAACTGATTCAGTCCGTTCAGGAAGGCGCCGAGGAGGCCGAACAGGAGGCCTCGGACGAAAATCTCGTCGAGGAATTCGAACTCGGAATGTTCGGTGAAACCTTCAGCCCGACCGATACCGACCGATCATTCCGAGTCGAACTGCGGCTCTATGGGCTGATTCGGGCGAAAAATCGGGAAAAAATGGAGAAAGAGTTCGAAGCCAAAACCGGACGACTTCGCCATGAAATCCGCAAAAAAATTCGTAACAGCGAACTCGCCGAGCTTCAGGACAACCAATTGGGCTTGCTCGAAAGACGGATTTTGACGATATGCAACCACTTGTTAGACGAGGACATGTTGCTGGGGGTCGGTTTTAACGACTACCAACTGATCGAAGACTGATACCCAAGGACGGGGTGATGAGCACGACGGATAGTGCGGGCGGTGCCAAGGAACAGCTCAACACAGACGATATCGAAGCCCTCCTCAACGAGGCGTCGCAATCCCTTTCGGCTGCCACCGGTGACGAGGACAGCAAGGAGCGCGACGTCGCTCGCCCGTTCGCTCTCGGTGATTTGTCGCCCGCCGACCTCGAGCAGATGGCTCACGATGTCGGGTTGATCGATGAAGTTGAGATGGATCTGCGGATCGAACTCGGACGCACCTCGATGCGGCTCGAGGAAGTCCTGCGGCTACGCAAAGGCAGCGTCGTTGCACTCGATAAACTCGCCGGGGATCCCGTCGACGTCTACGCCAATGGACGTCTGATCGCACGCGGCGAAGTCTTGGTCATGAACGATAACTTTTGCGTTCGCGTTACCGAATTGGTAGGAGCGTAGACGTGAAATCGATTATCGAATCCCTACGAGTCTTCGGATGCGTCGTCGCCCTGTTGTGCCTGTCGGCTTCCACGGCGTTGGCCTGGGATGATTCGGGTTACGCCGCCGGCACCCAAGCAACCGAGTCACGCGGCACAGAAAACGATTCCCGTCCCCTTGTGATCGCACGCAGCGGCGGATTCCCCACGCTGAATCCACGTTCCAACGGCAGTGAAACAACTGGCCAACGCGACTCGAGTTCGGGATCACCGGTGTATCGTGTCCTTGATTCGGGGGCATCGAACTCGGGCGACACGTCGGCGGCTTCGTCCGATGAGATCTCGTTTGACCCCGTCGACTTGGACGCGAACCCTGAATCGTCTCGGTCGAAAATGATCGGGCCGTTGGTTACGGTCGCGTCGAGCCTTTCGATCGTACTCGCGTTGTTTTGCGCTCTCGTGTGGGCCGGGCGAAAATTCGGCGGAGGCGCCGCGGCGTCCAAACCGTTGCCCGCATCCGCGTTGAGCCCGCTCGGCCATGTGATGCTCGACCCGCGGACGAAACTCTTGCTGGTCAAATGCGGGCGCCGCATTCTCGTGCTCAGCCAAACGGCGAGTGGTGTCACGCCGATCACGGAAGTGACCCATCCCGATGAGGTTCGTGAGTTGATCGCGAGTTGTTCGTCCGAAGCTCGCGAAGTGTTTGAACGAACGCTGCGAGAGATCGAGTTGGAACCGGTCAAAGGGTTCACCGAACCGCAACCAGACGCTGCACCGAAACCACGTGCATCCGGCCGCCTTTTTGCCACGGCATAATCACGACCACCGCTGATCGGCTGCTGAGCTTATCGATAGGTTTTCAGGATGCCTTTGCGGGATCCTATCTACTTCGATTCGAGATTGGCTTGCACCGCGTTGGCACTGGCCCGGACGCGATTGGCGAGCGTGGGATCAATGGCTTGGTAGAGTTTGGTTAGAGATCGGTACGGTTGCAGGTAGCGTCCGTCGATGCGGATAGACTCTTGAAACGACTGTGCCGCTTCCGGGAACCTTCGTATCTTCCCGAACGCCAATCCCAGGTTGTATTGGTGAATCTCCGAACGCTTTGAAGCGACGAGTTCCCGGCCGACGAGGACGGCGTCTGCGTAACGTTCAGCGGCGTAGTGAACATCAAAGAGAACATCGAGAGCCTTCTGGCGATTCTCGTTGGGCGACGGTTCCACTCGGATGACCCGTTCAGCATACGCCCCCGCAATCGTCCATCGCTGTGTGGACTGCCGTTGGGAAGTCTCCGACGGATTGACGGAGAGCCACTCGGCTTCCCATCGTGCCAACGCCGCGATGTGGACCAACACATCGATGTCGGAAGGATCCTCTTTGGCGATCTGGATTAATTCTCGAAGGGGCGATGAAGGAAGCGAGACATCAGACAAATTCTCGCTCGGTTCGCGGATGTCGAGCTTGATAAGCTGCATCGCGCGGGCAAGAAAATCATTGCGTGCTTCGTTCTCGTCCGCCGATAATTCTTCGACAGGGCTACGCATACGTCGCAATACCATTGACGTTGCATCGCGGGCCTCGGGGCTAGGTTCGTCGTCGGCATTCGCGTCACTGCGTCGATGAAATCCGATCGTATGGTGCGTTGTTGCGGCGTGAGCGACCTCGCTATCGATTCGGGGCATGTGGCAGGAAACACAACGATCGTTTTCGCGTTCGACACGTTCCTGCAACGGCAACCCACACTCGGTGTGTTGATGGCACTGAATGCAGTACTGGCGTTCCACGGCATCGATGTCGGTCTTCGATGGCTTGTGGTGGGGATCGTGGCAGGAGATGCACGTCAGCGTTCCTGACTGCGTGTAGCACTTGCTCTGCCAGATCTGGTCAAAGTGGTCAACAAACGATTTCTTGGATTCCTCTTTGTTGTCGATCTTGTACGAGACCATGGTCGAGTCAAGCGGTTCGCCAGGGCGATAGTCCCAATCTGATGTCCCCGGTTGTTCAACGACAATGTCACCTTGGAGATGGCATTGAGCACAGATCGCGTCGGCGAGTTCACGGTTTAGGTTACCGGGGTGGACGATCATAGAATCCGCGATATCGGGAGCGTTGGTTCCCTTGGGGCCGTCGGTGTTCTGATAGAGCCGTGAATGCGCCTCGCCGGGACCATGGCACCGCTCGCAACTGATCGCCTGCTCGTGGATCGTGACTTTCTGTTCGTTGCCGGTGGGTGTTGAGAGGCTTCCGGCATGGCAATACAGGCACCGCGAGGTAACGACTCGAGTAAACCCGGAGTGGTGGGGCTCGTCGTAGCTCGGTGCGATCTCGTAACGCTGCGGTTTGACGTACCACGTCATCGGAGACTGCAACAAATACTCGCCGTCTTCGAGCAAATAGGCATGAGCGAACGCGCCGCTGCCCATCACGTATTTCACCGGCAGGGTGCCGGTTGGGAACAACACCGGATCATGATCGTCCGTGGTGGCGGGGATCTCGAGTTCCTCACGGTGGTAGAGTTGCCCGGCCTCCTCAAACGCCGTGTAAACCGTGAGGCTTTTCGCGTGCGTGAAGTCTTCCAAGGGTACATCACTGTCGGGTGACCACGAGGCGAGTGAACGACTGTGATCGGTCTGGCGGTACGATTCATACTGTTCGGCGTGGCATCCCGCACACGTTGCCGTGCCGACGATTCCGTCAGGTAACTCGGTCGCTTTCGCGAGCGATACGTTTGGATCGGTGGGGGCTGTATCGTCTGCAGCTATGTCTGCAGCCGAATCACTTTCTGTCGAATCGTTTGCGGTGGAGTCTATGGAGACGCCGGTTGCGGCATGGGAGTTTGAGTGAGGTGGACTGTGTTCTTCGGTCGAGGCGGTCGCATCGCTCCTGGTCTCTTCGCCGTCGCCTCTCGCGCGGAGAAACGCGAACGTTCCTGCAATCAACAACATGCCACTGAGCAGGAATGCAATCGAGGAAGCACGCATAGAAATACCTGGGCCGAAAAAAGACGAGGCGTCCAACTTACCGTGTTCACGCTCCACATTCCACGTTTTCGTTTCTTTGTCGCAAAACCAAACGTCGCAATCTATGGAGAGGAAGTTCAGATGATTGCAAGCACGACGTGGCTGTCTTGATGTTGCACGTCTCGACGGTGTTCGAGTGAACGTGTCTGCAGATTACCTGCCCATCTCCTTTATGCTGTGGCCAACTATCGGTTCTAACAGTATGCATGCCATGAAATGCTCTAGCCTTCGAGTCTGAGCAGTGTAGGCTGGTTACTGCATCCCCGCCTTTACGTTTGCCTGAACGAACCAATGCAAAAGAGACTAATGCCCATGATTCAATCTATACATCAGGTCGTGTTTGCGAGTCGTTCCTCGTGGTTGTTGTTTGCGGGAATGCTGTTGGGGTTTGCTGCCTCGCCTTTATCTGCGGTCCACGCGGAAGACGCGATTCGATTGGTGTCGAACAAAGGGGGCACCCAATCGAAAGCGACTCTGCCGCCGACGCGTGTCATGGACGTGTTGGAATATGAAATCGGTGTTGAGATTGGTTCGCGAGCTTTCTTTGAAAAGTCCGCGTACAACGGTGACCTCGAAGCCGCCAAGAAGGTTGTCGAAACGATCGTCCCGAATTTGGAACGACGCTATCTGCACGCGGCGGGCATTCAGTTTCGTCTCGGCAAAGTGATCATCCGAACGGACAAAGACAATGATCCTTTGCGGGACTTCGTCCGGGAAACCGGAGGCGGTGGCAAAGCGGGAAGCAGTTTGGCAGCGTTTCGCGATTACTGGAACAAACATCCCCAACTCGTCGGCACGACGCACGATTTGGCGTGCTATCACGTGTACTATCCGCCGTCGGGATTGGCGTATGTGAAGAGCGTCGGTTCTCGTCAACGATACGCGACGGTCGGCGGACGAGGCAAAACGAGTTGGGCGAATGGAACCTTGGCCCATGAGTTCGGACATTCGTGGGGATTGCATCATACGAACAAGAGCGGCTTCTTCTACGAATCGAGCCCGCGAGTCAAAGAAGGGGCACACACCGCCGGCGGAAAGCCCAACCCGATCAGTATCATGGTCGGCAACCGTGGCAACATCGGACGGATGGCTTCCGATGAAGCAATGAAGGTGCTCGCTACGCGGAACGAACGTCGTTCACACGGTGATCCGGTCACGCCACGTCCGGTCAAACCATTTGGAATGCGGGACGAAGTGAATATGGATAAGAACTCGATCGTGATCGACGTGATCGCGAACGACTATGACGTCAACAACGATGTGTTGGATGCGAGTTTGTTGGACACGGTCAGTTACCACGGTGGAATCGTGTCGTTGTCCAAGGCCACCAGTCCCGGCGGTCGAAACGAAATCAAGTATGTCATGCCCAAAGGTGGATTACCCAACGGAGAAGATTTCTTTCACTACACGGTGTTTGATACGACGGGAAAGACTGACTTTGGTGCGGTCTATATCCGTTCCAATAAACTGATGGTGGACCTTTCGGCGGGGAAATACAACTATGACTTTGGCACCGAAACATCACCGGTTGAACCTGGTTACACGCGCGTCTCGCCGTCAACGATTGGTGATGTCGTGTGGCGCGGTGATGTGAAGTCGGCCGACCGAGGCAGCGCGTCGGGGATCAACAAAATCAATCAAGACTTTGTCTACAGCGAGAAACCCAAAACGCTCCGCCACCGGATCGCCAACGGTGTTTACCGCGTGACGATGAACATGGGTGACCGGCAGTATTCTCACGATCGAATGGGGGTTCGAGCGGAAGGTCGTTTGATCACCGACCGGTTGAATGCAGACAAAGGTCAATATGCGTACGTGGGGCACGAAGGTGACGGGAAGCCGACCAACTTTGAGGTGAAGGTCACCGACGGTCGATTGGATCTGACGTTCTTCGATAAAGGGGGCGCCGATCCGAATTGGGTGCTCAACCGATTGTCGATCGAACGCGTCAACGGGTTGTAATCAGCGAACCCGTTCGAAAGCCATCACCAATTGATTTGCCGGTGTGCGGTTGGTCCCGTTTGTCTCGTGTTAAACGCGACAAACGGCGTTGGTTGTAGAGCTTTTCGATCCCCGTTTTGGACTGTGCGCTTCGCTGAGCGATAGAGATGAACTTTGCCGGGTGGCTTTTTCAGGGGCGCGTTGTTTGCCAACAGGTCGCGAATTAGGTTCGCGATCGCTCGTTTGGCACTTTGCGATCTTCTGTGGGAGAAAAAGACAGCGGAATCTCGCTAAAATGAACGCATCGCGTCGGTGGGGCACCCCTTCGCGATGTCACGTATCGGTGACGCACCGATGCGACGAGTTCGCCGCCTTTCCAACTCCAATCTCGGCCAACGAATGAAAATCCTCTATCTCTCTGTCGTCCTGTTTGCTGTCGCCACGCCACTGTGGAATGCTCCGGTCTTTGGACAAAGCGATACCGAATCGGTCACCGACGCAAGCGAAACACCCTCGGACGAAACCGAAACAGACGTAGCGTCGGAAGAAGCCGAGCCGACTCCCGAGGAAGCCATTCGCAAACTGATCGAGGATGGTGAGCCCGCCGAGGCCGCCGAAACGCTCGATGAAGAAATCGCGAATAGCGCACCCGACCAAGTAATTGCGTTGCAGCGTCTGCGCTCGGAAATTATGTCCGGCTTTGTGAGACAGAGAAAGTATCTGCAGGCGTTAGAGCAGGGTGAAAAGCTAGTCGATGCGTTGCTCGATACGGAAGACGCGGCGACGAATTCCGGAGTCATTTTCCAGACTGTTTCGAGAGCACGGTTTTACGGCAGCCGAGCGGGAGCGACCGAACGCGTCGGTGATTTGGTCGGACGAGTCCTTGCTGAGATATCCGAATCTACCAAAGACACACCTCTCAAACACGTTCAAATTGTAGGAACTCTCGTTCCTCTACAGGCCTCGCAGTTGGGGCTCCAGGAAAAGATCGCCGCCGCTGAAGAACTCGTCGATAGCTATCTCGCATCCATCGACGAATTGGAACTGGAAGAAGACAACGAAGTCGATCGCCTGATCACCAAGACACGGTTGTTGTTGAGCAAGACGCGTTTGCCCGATGCGAACGAAGAAGCTAAGGACGCGTTGAAACGAGTCATGACGTCGGCGATGGAGAGATATCCCGATTCAATCGAGATGTTGACGGAGTACGCCAAGATCGAAGTGTCGCTGATCGGAAGCACGGTCAGCAACGATCCCGAGGCGGCGAGTGCGCGAGTCGAAGAGCTGGATGAACTGATCGGCGATCGTTATGAAGCCAACATGGTATTGAAGTCGATCCGGGGAACGATGGGGGCCATCCAGCGTCGAATCGAATCGACGTTGAAGCTGATGGAATTGATCGGGAACCCGGCTCCCGAGTTTGAGATCGATGCGTGGGTCAATGAAGGTGAAACCACGCTGGAGACGCTGCAGGGGAAAGTGGTTCTCGTCGACTTTTGGGCGGTGTGGTGCGGTCCGTGTATCGCGGCGTTCCCGCATTTGCGTGAGTGGCGTGAGGAATTCAAAGACAAGGGGTTCGAAGTCGTCGGTGCGACTCAGTACTACGGTTACGGATGGGACGATGAAAACAATCGCATCTCTCGGGGAGAGAAAGCGTCGAATGAGGACGAACTCGTGATGTTGGAGAATTTTCTCGCCGAGCACGAATTAGAACATCCGGTGATCGTGGTCCCCGAAGACAACGAGATGTACGACAACTACGGCGTGACCGGAATTCCACAGTTGGTGGTGATTGACCGCGAAGGTGTCGTTCAAATGGTGAAGGTCGGTGCGGGGAAAGAGACCGCCGAGCAAATCCACGAAAAACTCTCTGAACTGCTCAACGATTGAGGACTCGGGGGGATACGCTGGTTCCGGATGCCGGGCTGCTCTGAACTGAGTTGCTCTGAACTGGGCTGCTTTGGGCTGGGCTGGCTGATCGGAGGCTGATTGCGAGTTTTTCAGCGCGTGTCCAAATCGAGAACGTTGACGCTCAAACGTGTATAAAGAAGTTCAGCAGACTTCGGGGGTCTGCTTCTTTCGTCACGGAGGAGTCTTCGGTTTGAGCGGTTTTGACAAACAACCCATCGAGGATTTGAATGAGGATGCTACCGGGGCTGCTTCTTTCTCCGGTGCACCGCAGGGTGCGCACACACGGTTGACGAACGCGCGGCGGCGTCGCTGTGAGGCTCTCGGTATTGATCTCTCGAGCGTTCCCGAAACGATTCATCGTGTGTGTGCGCATTCGTCGCCGCTCGTATCGGTCGTCTGCAGTCGTGTGGGGCATGATGCGAAGCGGCACCGAACCATGTCGCAGCAAATCGCGGCCTCGATGCAGCAGATCAAACGTGACGATGCGACGTTGTTGGTCTTTCGCGGTACCGCGATTGCCCCGTGGGCGATTCATGCGGCGGGCGTTTTCAGCGTTTCCATGTTGGTGCTCGACGAAACGGAGGATCGGGATCGTTTGATGATCGCGCTCGCCGACCGGGTTGATGGAGTGTACGTTCGCCCCAAAGGTAAGATCACTGGTTTGCTGAAACGACGTGCGGAGATCAATTCAGGGATCGTTCGAGTCGCGATCGATATCGGGGACCATCATCGCTCGCTCGAGTGGGATCTGCTCGGCGCGGGCGCCGTGGGGCGGTATCTCCCGACGGATCATCACACCGGTGACGAAGTGCCGATCGAGCTCCAAGATTTGATGGAGATCCCAGGGGCCCGCGCGCAACCGTCGAATCACAATGAGGTGGATTGGTCGCAGTATCTCGTTCACAGCACACGAGCAATGTCGGGGCCGTGGCCGGGACAGACGTGGGATCAATATCGCGATGACCTTTTGCTCGCCGATCCGCAGTCAGCTTCGCGAGACGCAATCGACTCACTATGCCGGATCGTTCGTCAACAGCGCATCATCGCGGGCGCGGTCACGTCGCGGCGGTCAACACCGGTTGTTTGTCTGTCGGAGGTGCCGCTTCCCGAATTGATCGGGCGTCGAACCTATCGCAGCCATCTGCACCGTTGGGACTACGAACCGTTCGGCATTGCGATCCGGCGCGACGCGGCGTTGGCGTTGGGAATCGAACCGGTCATCTACGGGGAGCCCGGCCGCGAACGTGAGTTGGCGGCAGGAGAGAAGTACCGGTTTCAGGCGACGGGAAAAACGCACGACTGGACCGCTGAACGAGAATGGCGTAGTGGTCGCGATATCGACCTATCCGCCGTCGACGCGAAAGACATCCGCATCTTCGTTCCCGACGCTCCGTCGGCGATGCGTGTTTTGCAAGCCAACCGAGTCGGTTGGCCGGTGTCGATTGTGAACGCGGACTCCATCGATCGGTGAACTAGCTCGTGACCCAGATCACGGCCGCGATGAGCACGAGGTTGATCACGATCGCGATCCCGTACTGAATCCGAAAGGAGACCTTTTGGGTTTTGTGGCGGAATTTTTGAGACGCCCACCACGCGCCCGGCCAACCTCCCAACGCGGAGATCAACAGCAAGGTTTGTTCAGGAACGCGGCTGTGTTTGGTGCGGCCGTTGTGGTCACGACCGGCTTTTCCGTTTAATTGGGCAACATGTTTGTCCCACCAGTAGAAAACGATCGCGACGGCACTGGCCAGAATCATTTCGATAGCGATGATAGGGAGATAGTTCATGGGCACCGAGTCCATTGTTTCGTTTCAGTGATTGCCCGGACTCATCGCATGTCGGCACGTTCTCGTAAAGGTCGATCCGGATCATCGGACGCCCGCAAGTCAAAAAAGAGCAACAAAAAGCAGGGAAAACTGCACTCCAGCCAATCCAGCGGGCAGGAGGTGCGTCTGGCCAAGTCGTCGGATTCGTTTGGCGACGGGATCATCGGCCAGAAGAGCAAGAAGCAACGCAGGACGAAACCGACCAAGCTCTCCGATGTGTCCGAATCGCGAACCGGGTCGGCTCCCTACCCGAACGGACTGCCCACCGATCGGCCGCTCGACGTCAACGATTACTTCGATCAACTGTATTTGTGGCTCGACCTCGAGGCCGAAGCCGAGCGGGCTCGGTTGGCCCGATTGCGTCAGATGCGATCTCAGCAGGACGTCGAACGCACCGGGCAGGCAATCGTGGGGCTCGATTTGGTCGACTATCACACCGGGCTAGCCGGTCGCTATCTGTTGGATCTCGCGAAGCCATCGGGGCAGGAACTGCCGATGAATCGGCTCAAAGTCGGTTCGCCCGTGGTGCTGTCCAATGACGCGGACCCGTCGGACGAGGGAATCGCCGGCGTGGTGAGTCAGCGAAAAAACTACCAGATCCAAATCGCCACCGAAGTCTTTCCGGACCCCGATGCGCAAACCGCCAAAAAGGGGAAATCGGCTCGGCTGAAACGCACGTCGATCGGCGAAATTCGCTATCGGTTGGATTTGTCGCCGGACGAGACGACTCGCAAACGGCAACTCGCCGCGATGGCCAAAGCGCGAGGCGAGCGTGGTCGTGGCGGAAGGCTGCGTGACGTGTTGCTCGGTATCGAGTCGCCTCGGTTCGATGGAAAAAAGATAAGTGTGTCCCCATTACCGGAGGAGGCGATCGCGGACGAACGCGGCGATATTGATTTTCGTACCGAACTGAATCCGCCTCAGAAGGATGCCGTCGCGTTCGCTCTGCTCGCCGATGACTTTGCGATCATTCACGGGCCTCCCGGTACCGGAAAAACAACAACGCTCGCGGAAGTCATCGCCCAGGCAGTCGAACGCGGCGAACGGGTACTCGCGTGTGCGGCGAGCAACACGGCGGTGGATAACCTGCTCGAACGACTCGAACGTTTGGTTCCCTACGTGGTTCGCGTCGGTCACCCGGCTCGCGTGTTTGAACACCTTCGCGATTTGACTCTCGACGGTCAGGTTGAAAAGGATCCTTCCAGCGCGGTGATTAAAGACCTGCGCCGGGAACTCGAACAGATCCTCCGTTACGCACAAAAGGACACGCGTGGTGGGCGAGCTCGCGGTGAGTTGTTTGCTGAGGCGGGACGCATCCGGTCGCAGATCCGTTCTCTCGAACGTTCGATCGTTCGTGGAGTGCTCGATCGTGCCGATGTGATTTGCACGACGATGACGATTGACGATGAGCTGCTCGGTGACGAACGGTTCGATTTGATCGTGATCGATGAAGCGTGCCAAAGTACCGAGGGAGGCATGTGGCAGGCGATCTTGCGTGCCGATCGTTTGATCATCGCGGGCGACCACTGCCAACTACCGCCGACGGTGCTCAGCGACGAGGCGGCCGCGATCGGGATGCGGGATTCTCTGATGCAGCGGCTGGTACATCGGTTTGGCGAGCCCGTCTACCGACGTTTGACGGTGCAGTACCGGATGCACGAAGCGATTATGCGATTCAGCAGCGATCATTTCTATGAGGGGAGTTTGGTCGCCGATGCGTCGGTTCGTTCGCATTTGCTGTGTGATTTGCCGGGCGTTGAAAAGTCGCCGCTGACCGAGACGCCGTTGCTGTGGATCGATACTGCCGGGGCGGGTTACGAAGAACAACTCGAACCGGACGGGCAGAGCAAAATGAATCCCGGTGAGGCGAATGTGATCGTGGAGTTGGTCCGCCAGCTCGAAGCGTCCGGAATCGAACCACACGAAATCGCGATCATCGCGCCGTATGCCGCGCAGGTGCGACTGCTGCGTTCACGGTTGGACATGGACGGGCTCGAAGTGGATACCGTTGACGGGTTCCAAGGACGTGAGAAAGAGGTCGTGTTGCTGACGATGGTGCGCAGCAATCCGGACGGAATCATCGGCTTCCTCGCCGACCGTCGACGCAGTAATGTGGCGATGACGCGTGCGAAACGAAAGTTGATCATGGTTGGTGACAGCGCGACGCTGTGCACGCATGAGTTCTATGCCGACGTTCTAAAATACGTTGAAGATGCGAACGCGTACCAAAGCGTTTTCGAATTCCAAACGTTGGTAACGGAATAGTCGTTTCGGGCAGCTCCCGTTTTACGTCGTGGATCTTGTTATAGATCCTACTCTAAAGATCCTTATGCAGCGGGATCTCTAGCAAGATCCACTACCGCCGACCCGAACATGAATACCAGCGTGGTTGCCGGAAGGGCGTCGCGGAGCCTCCTTCATCCGGCCTACGTTAAAATCAATTAGGAACACGGGTTTCACTTATGTGTCGCGGTTGCCGTGGTCGAGGCGGCCGCGGGCTTCGTCTGCCCATGGGCTGCCGGGGGCGAGTTGCAGGAAGCGGCGCCAGTGGGCTTCGGCTTCGATCGGTCGGTCGAGTTGATCGAGTAGGCGAGCGAGGTTGTATTGCACGTCGGGGTAGTCGTCGTTGAGGGCGAGTGTGCCTTGGTACGCGGCAACGGCGAGTTCGATCTGCCCGGTTTCCGCGAGGACTCCCGCGAGGCTCGATCGGGCTTCCACGAAATCGGGGTCGACCTCGATCGCGGCATAGTATCGCTCGCGAGCGGCGATCGTTTCTCCCATCCGATAAAGCAATTCGCCGATCTGGAAATGCCAATCGGCGCGAACACCTTCGCGGGCGAGGAGAGCGTGGTAGCAATCCACCGCGAACGCGAGATCGCCATCGTCTTCGGCCTCGTATGCCGATAGCAACAGGTCGTCTTCGGTTTCGGAGCCGTCATCGGGTTCGGACGGAGGGAACGACAGCACGTCGGTGTTGCCCGAGATGTGGTCCGGATCGGGGAAACGAATTGACACCGTGGTGTCGTGTTCGGATTCGTCTATCTCGGAATGTTCGTCGGTTTGGCCGAGCAAGTCGAAATCGAAACGGAGTTGCCCGCCCGGTTCAATCAGTCCTTCGCCCTGACGCAGCAGGACGTGTTTGCCCTCGACGAGAATCGAAAGCTGGTCGAGCGGTCGTCGCAGGTCGGGGACGATCTCGAGCAATTGCAGCAACCGACGTTCGATCGCCTCGGGGCTGGCACCCGACGCAACCCAGGCGGCGAGTCGTTTGGCAGTGGCGACTTCTTGGTAGTCGAAGTAGGGCAAACGATGCAGCGTTCGGACCGGTTTGATCAGCCCACGCCGGTGCCAACGCCGGATGACATGCACCGAGACGCCGAGCAGGTGAGCGAGCATCGCGGGCGTGTGAAGTTTGCGAATCGAGTGTTCGCTGTCGACCAGACCCAACCGATGCCAAAGGTCCGTCTCGTGAAGAATCTGTGCTTGGCTCTCTCGCCCGCGCCTGCGAGTGGCTTCCTCGATCAATTCGGCTTCGGCGAGCGGAGATTCTTCGGCGCCGATGACGATCCAGTCCACCGCGGCGGAGTCCGATTCAACCACGACCGCTCCGTAGGAACGCAGCAAGTTGGCTGCTTCGCGGCGGTTCATCCCGCCGAGCCGCCCGACGATCGTGATGCGACGGCCGCGAACACTGTCCGGTCCCGACTCTAGCTCATCGACGACGTCCTCGTCGCTCTCATCGAGTGCGACGTCACCGGGGTCGTCGAGTTCTTCATCATCGGGATCGAATTCGTTCATGCCGCTCATGGTAACAATTTCCGTTACTCACAACAGGCAACCACGAACGTCACGCGGCAACAAAAAACGGCCAACAACAATTCCGTTGCTGGCCGTTTTGCTTGTCGTGCGTTTTTGATTCGCGGGACTTCCGGACCGGTCAGATCCGACGTTCCTCGCTCGAAAGGATCGCACTGAAGAACAGACCCGACGCGGTGTTGGTCTTCTTCGGTGCGTTGAGGTGACTGCGGACGGCTCGCATCACGTCCCGACGCGAGATCTGGCCGAGCAATCGTCCGTCCTTATCGAGGACCGGCAATCGTCGGCAGGCTGCGTTGAGGAACGTTTGTGCGATCGTCAGCAGATCCGTCTCTTCACCGATGGTTGGCGGGTCGGTGTCGATCAGCGAGATCACGTCGGTGCTCGGCATGCCGTCGTAAGCCATCGAGACGACAAAACGCATGCAAGACTTTTCAGAGAAGATTCCCAAAAACCTTCCGTCTTCGTTGACAACCGGGGCGCCCGATATCCGATTGCGCAGCAGGACATCGAGAGCTTCCAGGGCATCCATCGCCGGATCCAGTGTGATCAAATTTCGAACCATCATCTCACGTGCGGTCACCGCTGGCATCGCGGCGGGGTCCAACACGGGAGGTTGGGTCGTGCCCATTGTCTTTGTCATCTTTGGTCTCCAAAGCGTGGAAGATCTGAAAAGAGGCATGCCGTGGCGATCCGACATGCCTGTGACGAGCGTCATCTAGCTGTCACCAATCTGATACGTGTGCTCACGGACAGTCAAGAAATTTTTTTGATCATTTTGTAGGGCTCGCGTTAACATGGTATCGCTGTTGAGAATGTCGTATTTTTCACAATCTCAGTCTGACCTCGCTTTTTGCGAGTAAATTCGTCACAACAGTGTCACGTCACGTCGCGACATCGACGCGTCGAAATCATAATGTGAAACATGTCACGAACCGGTCTTTGGAGTGAACATCATGTTCGGTCGATGGGTGGAATTCGAATTTGATTGCCTGCCGCTGCGTAGCGTCGGTCGGTTGGACGTGCCGATTGATGCGTCACCGGCGTACGAGGCGTTCGTGCTGCGACTCAAAGCCGCGGTTGCCAAACACGGCATGCACAACTCGTACTACTTGCACCACGCGGTGTGTCGTTACTACTTGACGAATGATCCCAAAAACGGGCGGGTCGAGTTCGCGGTGGAGGGGGTTGTGTTGACCGGCGAAAACGATCTGAAGACGAAAGCCGTGGACCTGACCATCACGCTCGGAAAAGAAACCTGCCCGTGGCTGAACGAACCCGCCGTCGAGTTTCTTGCCGAATCAGTCAAGCATGCAGTCGCTACCGAGTTTGACCGTTACATCCAAGCCGGCGATCTGACGAAAACGAAAGAACGGATCGACGCGATGCAGGAACAAATCGAGAAGGGCGAAGCGTTTCAAGCGATGTATTTGTAACGTCGCCGGTGACAGGTTGCAGGTCGTTGCCTTCTCCAGATCGCCTTGGTTGCCACGACCGGTCACTCGTCACCTGTAGCCTGTCCCTCTTTCCAAAAACCTCCCTTCCATTGCCCCGGCATTATTTCGTATCGACTTGAGCGTGTTTTTGTTTTTCTTCACGCAAAGTTGGGACCGGTGGCGTTATGCCTTACGGGGTTTATCTTTCGGCGGCGGGGGCTCAGGCTCAGAACCACCGGCTGCAACAGGTCAGCAACAACCTTGCCAACGTGGAAACGCCTGGCTTCAAACCCAAAGAGACGATCCTGCAGGCTCGGTTCTCCGAGATGATCGAACAAGGCATGGTCAGCCCAGGTCTCGGTGGTGCCGATGACGTCGGCGGCGGGGTGACGATCCAGCCCGAACAAACTCAATTCAAACAAGGTCCGATTCGTTCCACGGGCCGTGAAACTGACTTCGCGATCCACGACAAAGACAGTTTCTTTGTGGTCCAACGCGGCGACCAACAATTACTCTCGCGGGCGGGCGACTTTCTGTTCGACAGCACCGGAAAGTTGGTGAATTCCGGTGGCGACTTGGTCCTCGGCAGCGACGGGAACCCGATCCAAATCGATCCTCGTAAATCGTTCGAGGTGGCTCCTGATGGGCGGATCAACCAAGCCGGTGTTTCACGCGAGTTGATGCTCGCGAAACCGAAAAATCTCGGCGATTT